>JAUWZD010000040.1 GCA_030615505.1 Spirochaetales bacterium
TCTGCGTTCATGGATCCATAAGACCATGAGAGAGAAAAATCTGAGCAAAAGGTACACAATTGAAGAGGTGATGTATGAGATAAAGAAGCTGAAGATCGTTGAACTTGCAAATAAGAAAAAAGTCCTCACAGAATCTTCCAAGACTCAAAAGGAGCTGTTCAAGAAAATCGTCAACGAGATCCCCAAGCTACAGTAGAAAACCTAGCTGTAAAATGGCGGGATTTTAGGATACTATGCATCATAAAAATAGCCTGGTTACCGCTCTCATCAACCAAAAAGGAGCTTATGGCAAGGATATTGTTAGTACAAAAGGAAAATACCATTCTTAAACGTTCTTTAGAAGTGAATAGAAAGAGGCCCAGATTCATCTTAAGGGATAGACTGTTTTATTCGATTCTTAACAGAATAGCAGATAAAGCGAGATATCATTTTACCCTGGTAAAACTCAGAAACAGTGCTGAAATGGATCAGGAGGTTTATCAAAGGGTACTGGACTTTTGCTCAGAAAACGAAGAAAAGGAAGGGAAGACCCGAAACGCCTAATGAAATAAAGCAGTTGGTATTGAAGATGAAGAATGAGAATATCTGTTGGGGGAATAAGCATGGTTTATCGGCTCTGTAAGAAGGGAAGCTTTTGATTGGTTTATTCTGTTTAATGAAGCACAGATTAGAAATATCCTTGCTGAATATATCGGGTATCATAACGAGAAGCGACTACATCAGGGAATTGCTGAAGAATTGACAGGTGGATACACCCCACAAAAAAAGGGAAGAGTAATCGGCTATCCAGTACTGTCTGGGCTGCACCACCATTATGAAAGGCTTTCCGCTTAAGCTCTCCTTATTCAATCCTCCCTTATTTTTTCATTTCAATAGCCAAACCGAGCCATATTCTTTCGCTGCCGTGATAGCCTAATTATTTCTTTTAATTTATGGGATTACCCGGATATGCCAGAGATAGTAGTCTGAAGCCTCTATTTCTCTGAGGTTCACACTTTATATCTTATCATAAACAGTCAAGATTTAGGACAATTCCATTGGCGGACGTAATTTTTCACCCACACGCGCTCTCGACGGTAATATTGGGCGCATTGTACTCTTCGCGCCACTGCACGGCCACCCGCTCCAACGCAGCATGGTCATCCGCCTGAGAGGCGATGTAGGCTGGGCAATCGGTGCATACCAATCCACAGTAAGCAATGATCTTGCCCATCAGATATCCTCCTATTGATCAGATTTCACCTTCCTAAAGATAAGATTGATTTACTATTCTGTCAAAGTTCACTCCAGATATTAAAGAGCAAGAACCGGGAACAAGAGCCCGCGGCCGATTCAGAACTTCGGTTCAATCGGTGGGAACTGAAGTTTCACAGACGTGATTTTGAGATTTAGGATTAACTGGAATTGACCAGAAACTTCACCTACATTACAATAGTACTTAAAGGATCAAGAGGACATAAAATCGAAAAAAACACGTCATTTGCGATTTGACCTAAAGGCAGTGTCCGGAGAAACAAGTCATGAAGACAGGGAGATGTTCCTGGGTCATTCTTCTTCTCATCCTCCTCTCGGCAACCCATCTGGCTGCTGAAAACGCCAACGCGTCTCTCACAATTGTCGTATCCAATTTCGATTTCGGCAGTTTGACGGAAGAGGATATGATCGAGTACGTGGACTATCTAGCCTTCCAGATTGAAAAAACCGTGAATGCTGAGTCAACTTACTCTGATCTAGATGTAGAGGTGGTGAGGGAATCTGCGAAGTTCAAGGTTCGCGCCAGGGAAAGAACAGATAGGCCTTCATACGAATATATGATCGACGGTGTTTTAAAACGTTCGGAACACGGATACGCTGTAGTGATCCGTGTAACTGAGGCTGTGTCGGATCCCCGAAAAGAAACTTTCGAATATGAATATAGAAGTGAAAAGGAGTTGTATTCCGGTTGTACTGAGATAGCGATAGAGGTAGCTGACTGGATTTTTGGAATTCAAGAGAACAAAGTTCAAGATAACAAAGACTATTCACGTGATTCATACGTTGCCGTCGGCATAAAAACTGAGCTTGGGTGGATTTCGGCTACCTCGACAACGGCAAAAGGTGGGTGTTTGACTCTTCTCCTTACAACGATGGTGTTTACTCCATGGTTCCTTCCAGGTATTGGTGTAGACTTTCTTTGGTCAAAGAATATAACGGAGAACACAGCAAGCTATCTGATTGGTCTCGAGCTGAATGTCAGCATTTTGTTAGTTTCCGCTGGTTTGAGTATCGTTTGGGAAAGTACGCCGGACGAGCAAATACCGTACCTGGGCTTTAGGTTACGCTTATTGGATATACCGCCTTTTTTGATATTAGGCTTTGATTTCTTGCCTTTAACAGTTCGCTGGAACCTGAAGACCGGGAAACCCATATATACCCTCGGTATTATCTCCCTTACTCTTGGAGTAAGCAATATATAGGAGGATATCATGAAAAAAATGCTGAGTGTTTTCTTGCCGTTTTTTCTGGTTTTTCCCGTGCTAGTGTGGTGCGCGGGAGAAAAAGAAGCGGCTGCGTCAGCCACACGGGGAAAGTATCTGGCAGGGCAAGGTATTATCATACCACCGCACGAAGTCCATGTTGATTCCTACATAGCCCATATCGACTACAAGTATCCTGAACCGGATGAGGCCCTTGGAATCACACTCTACTCGGGGCATTACCAGATATCGACCGCGGGACAGGAAGAGGTAATCCAAATTGGAATCCAGGGGAAAAAGCTGGGATTCGAAAATCTTCCGCCTCTAAATCTTGCCTTCGTAATCGACAAGAGCGGGTCCATGAGTGCCGCCGACAAGATGGGCTGGGTCAAGGACGCCTTCGACATTTTCATCGAACGTGTGCGGGATATCGACTTCGTTTCCCTGGTGGTTTTCGACAGCAACGCGAAAGTGGTCTTCCCGTCGACACAGATAAAAACCCGGGATCGGCGGCTTTCATTCAAACGAGCGGTCGAATCCATCCAGCCGGGTGGCGGGACGAATCTGGTCGCAGGCCTGGAGCTCGGGTACCAGCAGGTCCTCGCCAATTACCGGAGGGAATATACAAATCGAGTGCTATTTCTCACCGACGGGGTAGGCGAGTCGAAAGGCATCCTCGATATGGCGGAAACCTATAAAGAGATGGACATCAATGTTTCCACGATAGGTGTAGGGACGGATTTTGATCTGGAGTTAATGGTTGAGCTTTCGAAACGGGGAGGCGGCAGCTCAAGATTCATTTCCGATCGAGAGGAGATGGAGGAGACCTTCGGCAGCGAGCTCGATCGTATGGTGGTCCCGGTGGCCCGGAATCTGGAGATGTCGTTGGAGTTTCTCCAGCCGGTGGATATACTGGAGACCTGGGGATACAAGAACCGGATTGCCGGTAACAAGATTCACTATGCCCAGGATACACTTCACCACAGTGACTACGAGACGATTCTGGCCCACCTGCGTGTTTCGCCCCAAGCCGCAGCCGGCACGAAAGATCTGGCTCGCTTAACGATAGACTATGAAGATCTGGACGGAAATAAGCATCGTTTTGGACCTCATGTATTGACCGTCGAGTTTGTAGACATGGAACAGCCGGTGGCGGGATTCTCAAGTGGAATGGTTCTTCAGTCGGGCACCATGATGCGTTTTGCCCAGAGCCTGATAACCATCGGTGAGCTGTACTATTCCTGCAAGGAGGAGATTGAACAGATCAATCGGAAGCGGGATGAGCTGTGGAAGGAAAGTGGAAGTGATGTCTCCTATGACGATCTGACGAGCCTGGAAATTCGAAGGCTCGAGGAGTCGGTGGCCTCCAAGATGCAGCGGGCGCTGGATATAACTGTTGAAATGAAGAAGGAAGTAACAAATACAAGGTTGAGACTCGATAATGAGGGCTTTGACGATGAGATCGAGATTTTATCGAGATATATCGATATTCTGGGTCAGGAGCTACAGTGGGAGCAGCCCAGGGTGGCAAGCTTGAAAAGTGATATAGAGATCACGCCCACGGTCCGGCAGCGTTCGGTGCAGGATCATCTGTCTAATCTGTTCAGGGAGATGACCATCGATCTGAAACTCAAGGAGAAGGGTGTCGTTGCCATATCGGGATTTACCACAAAGACCGACCGGTCTTCGGCGTTGATCGATCTTCTGAACGAGATGGCTGTAGTGGAGATCGGCAGGATCGACACGCTGACACTGGTTGAACGGGACAAGCTGGACTCCCTTCTTGCCGAGCAGGAACTTGCCCTTTCCGATCTGATGGACACCGAACAGGCGATCGAGGTCGGTAAGTTTCTGGCGGCGAACTATATCGTAACCGGTTCCGTCATCGAGATGGCGGCAACGGTGGTTATATTCGGGCGCGTTATAAATGTCGAGACAGGAGAGGTGGAGTCTGTCGCCCAGGTGATATTGCTCAAAGACAGGGACGTGAATAAATTACTGATGTAAACCGGCGAAGTCATACTAGACGAAACCGGGACGCTTTCAGGTCATTCGATTGATAGGAATTTTTTATAATCCGACCTGATGCAAATAATCAAGAATTAAGCACGGAATTGAGAGATGATAACCGAAAGTGTCCTTTCGGCAAGCGCGTGTGGGGTCGGGTAAGCGAGGGGCGTTGCCGCCCCACAGGACTGTCACCAGTCCACACGCTCCCCTAAGAACCGGCCATGTAAGTTTCCTATGGAAACAACAGACGGTTGGATTTTGTCCAGGAGTGGTGAATCTGGCCCGTGGAAATGGTGTGATTCGGTAGCTTTGTGACTTGAGGAGTCTTTAAGAAAGCGGGAAAAGGCGCGCCACCGGAAGTCAATTGCCTATGAGGCCTTCTTACCCATCAAAGGTGTGAGGGATTCGGGAAACGTTGGGGCACTGACTATCCTCTTCAGTTTGGCAGAAACCGGGCAATCGTTCCCGTTTGATTTCTTCATTTCCTGGCGTACGATCTCTGCATCGACGTCGGAAAACCGCTGGGCAAGATCCCTCTTACCACTGAGAAGAATATCCATAAAATCCTTGTTTCTTAGATTCATGACCAAAGGGGTGTCCTTGAGCATTGATTTCAGTGCTCTCTCCATAGCTTGAAAACCATTCTTCTTGCGATAGGTTCGCATAAGGGTTCTGAAGAACTTCTCCAGTATGTTGTTGGTCCGCTGAGGTTGAATGATGATTTTTCCCGCCTTTGTTTCTACGACAATGGGATCACAGAAAAGCATATCCCAGTACTTGTTGATTTGGCCGATCATCTTTTGATATGCTTTGTCTTTCATAAAGTTTTTATCCCTGGATAGCCGGCGTCTAAACTTTGTGACCTCTTTTTCGATCGTCTTCATGTTGCACAGTTCCCCGTCATCATTCAAACCGCGCTTGTTCTCCGGAATCTGGAAGGGTTATTCGCATGGCGGACCTGAGACGAATGAAAATATCCACCTTCTCTTGCATCTTGTCCGAAGCTCTCTTAAGCACTGAATCCCTGATAACAGGCTGAAGATCACGGCGAATTGTACTGTAGAGTTTTTTCTCTTTGGCAGTCTTGAACAAGCCGGATTGTGAGAACTGACCCAATAGAGTGTAGGCAGTCACCAGTCTTTGGTAGAAAATCATATAGGGCTGATCGAAAGGGAACCCGCGTCCTTGTCCCTGGTTCTTACCTTCCAGCGCCCACGCCATCAGTGTGTGGATTACCATTTGCGGCAAACCTTCTGTGTCGCAGGCTGTCGTAACGTCTTCAGTCTCGATGAGACTAAGAAATGTTTCCACGAGCTGTGGCGGCTCGGCAGCGATACTGCTGTTCAAAGTACGGACTCTCTTTCTCAAGGTACCCTGAATGCCATGGTTTTTCAGTCTTTTCCTGATGGTGTCATTTTCTTCCCCGAAAAGCTCCTTGCCTGCACTCTTGAGGTTATGTTGAGTAATTAGTTATGTGTAGTAAAATGAATAAATCTTTATGTCAATAGAAATTATATTTTGAATACTACACATAATACTAAAGGCTTTCCAACCAAGAAAGAAGCGGCTCGTCTTTGATTATGATATGATCATTTGAGCCAGAAATAGCAGGCATGCTATCAAGAGCGCGTTGCTTCATTTCAAGATCTATTTCCGCATATCTGTTTGTGGTAGCCACATCTGAATGACCAAGCCAGCAGCGAATTGTATTGATATCATTTCCTGATTGCAAAAGGTGCATTGCGTTCGAATGTCGAATATGTAGAGCTCTACATATTCGTCATATTCGGGGAACCCATCTCCCTGCTAAATGGAGACTCATCATCTGTAAGCATGTTCGTGTTGGACTGCTGCCACCTTTTAAGCCCCTTCTTCTCCGGGAACCACCATGCGTAATCGACCTGTACCACACGTTTATCCAGAGCATTGCTCAATTCGGCCCTCTGTTCAATCCTGCCCCGTTTTGTGGCTATATAAACCATATCTCCCTCCTGAATACCTAAATTTGCCGCTGTCTCAGGGTGTATCCTAATTACAGGTTCAGGACGGATGTTCCTGAGTGTTTTGATCTGACGTCCTCCTGAGTGCCTGTAAACATCTGCCTTTTTGGAGGTCATAATAAGAGGATATTCCTTCTAGAGCTCCGGATCGCTGTACATAGTCTCTGGAAGTTTTTTAAATACAGGTAAGGGATCGAAACTCCAATCAGCAAGCATTTTAGAATAAAGCTCAACCTTTTTAGATTCCGTATCAAACCCTCCCCGGACATAATGCCTGTATATCCTGCTACCAACCAGGTACCCTATCTTTCTGAACTCCTCAAAAGTAATACCTGCAGGCTCTAGAATCCTGTCCAGCAACCTTTCCATATCATCAAAGGCATACTCCGGATAACCCAGCTTTTTTATAAGTTCATTAAGTATCTGCCCATCTGACCAGCATTCTCCCACCTGAGCCACTTTCTGCTGGACAGAGGCTATGGGGTAATGCCAGGGTTGTTCTACACTATCATACTCTAAGTATGTGGCTACAGGAAGAACAACATCTACAATTTCTGCAGTAGGGGTCAAAAACTGGTCGACTACTGCTAGACCCGTCAAATTGTCCGGTATGCTGTTACCACCAACCCGACAAGACAGTTTGTAAGGCAGCAATTAATAGAGTTTATATGGAACTTTGAGGGCAAACGATCTATTTGGTGCATGACGGCTCTGGTGAGTTCCGTTATCTCAATTATGATGATTTCGGTATAGAGGGGATTAAAATATCAGCGAATGTTCCCAACATGAATGCATTCTTAAGCATGGTTTATCGGTTCTGCAAGAAGGGAAGCTTTTGATTGGTTTATTCTCTTTAATGAAACTTAAGAATCAGGAATATCCTGGCCGGATATATCGCGTATCATAACGAGAAGCGACCACATCAGGGAATTGCTGAAGAATAGACAGGTGGATACACCCCGCAAAAACAAGGAAGAGTAATCGTCTATCCAGTACTGTCTGGGCTGCACCACCATTACGAAAGACTTTCAGCTTAAGTTTTTTATTCGATAGAGATCCTTCATATTTTCTTCTGCGCAGCTTAGGAGAACTATCTTCGCTTAATGCTTTGATTGTTTACGAATCTTAAAATATCCAAATTTGCCGGAGAATAATAGCCCAAAACCCTTATTTCTCTGGGGTAATAATCCATATCTGGTTAGAAATATCTAAAAGTTAAAGCGATTCTACTGCCGGATGGAATAATTCACCCACACGAGGTCTACTAGTTTATTTAAACTTCTTCTCTATACACCCCCACAATTTCACCAAAATAAACGGTGTGCAGATCACCTTCGGGATAATATTCTTTTACTATATCTATATCTAAAGCGGTATTGATCACATTATTCTTATGAATTATTTTGCATTCGTAATGGATGGAACATTCCTTTATATAAGGAACCGAGATCATCTTTCCTTTTTCAAGGGTGAAGTTACATTTTTCTACCTTGTCAATATCCCGGCCTGATCTTGTCCCGCAGAGGGTAACTTCCTTTTTTAAGCTCTCAGCAGGAACATTTACGGAGAATTGAGGGAAATTCTCTATTAACCCGAAAGAATAACGGGATGGACGAACTAAAACGATGAAAACTGGTTTCCCCCAAATAATACCAATTGTTCCCCAGCCAATGGCCATGGGATTCCCTTGTTCTCCAACCACCAATAAACATCCATTTTTGCCGAATTGTTCCATGGTTTCGGAAAAGGCATCAAAAACACCAATTTTCTTTCTCATCATTAAGTCCTTATACTGCCATGAAGATATAGCATACTCAACCAAATACTCTCTTCTGTCAACTGTGACAGATAGGCTGAAATAGGATACAATTGATTCTACTATGCTTTTTTTTGTTATCAGGAAGTGTATATACAAAGTTTCAATTTCCTTATTTCTACTCTGTCTCTGTCTCCTCCTCTTCTTGCAAAAAGTGAGCAGCGAGGAGCAGAACTCCCCATCTGGTGTCGGTCAAAACACAATCGTGCTGACCACCGCAAAAGGCGAATACAATTTGGGGGGATACTTATACCTGCTGGAAGACCGGAAAGGGGAGCTTACCTTTAAAGAAGTGTCCTCCTTAAGCGAATCCTTTATTCGCCATATGGAGGATGAACCCAATATCGGCTTTACCCGCTCTGTCTATTGGATAAAATTCTATATACATAACCTTGCTCCGGACCAGGAATGGACTTTGGAGCACAGCTACCCGCCCATGGATCTTATCGAGCTCCATATACCCCAAGATGAGACCGGGGAAACTAAGACTGTCCAGAGATCGGGAGATTTAATTCCCTTTAATGAAAGGCCTATTCCACACCGCAATTTTCTCTTTAATCTCAATCCGCCGCGGGGAAAGACATCTGCCTATTACCTGCGCTTTAAAAGCGAAAGTGCCATGGTATTTCCCCTGAAAATTTGGAGCCGTGAAGCCTTTACTGCTAAGGATTCAATAAGTCAACTTATTTTAGGATTGTATTTCGGCTTGTTGATCGTAATGATCCTGTATAATCTCTTAATCTACATTTCATCCAAAGAATTATCCTACCTTCACTATATCATTTTTGTTACCTCTCATTTTTTCTTCCAGATGTGTATGACCGGAGCGGCGGCGGTATACCTGTGGTCCAGAAATCCCTGGTGGACCAATCATTCTTTGGTTATTTTTTCCACTCTTTCAGTAGCATTCGCAATTACATTTACTCGTGAGTTCCTTCACACTAAAAAGTGGGTGCCGCGTATTCACCTGGTTTTAAATTGCTTCTTAGCTTTATCATTCTTTAACTGTGCCTCATCCCTTTTCGTTTCCTATGCAGTAAGCATTATAGTTACCAACAGTCTTCTGCTCATACTCTCTGTTGTTTTTATAATAACGGCAATTACTACCTACAGAAAAGGATACCTTCCAGCCCGTTTCTATCTAATCGCCTGGCTTTCTCTGCTTGTAGCGGTGCTAATTCTCGCGCTTAAAACTTTTGGCTTTGTTCCCAGTAATTTTTTTACAACAAACATACTTCAAATTGGCTCTGCTTTAGAGGTAATCCTGCTTTCATTTGCCATAGCGGATCGAATTAACCATTTAAGGAAAGAAAAAGAAGAAGCCGAGCAGGCCCACTTAATCAGTCAAAAGAAGGCTCTTGAGATTACAGAAGAGAAGCTCTATACAGACAATATGACCGGACTGCCGAACAGGAACCGGTTAATCCTGGACATTCAAAAAATGGATCAGCCCAATCTCTTTCTCATCAATGCGGATCACTTCAAAGAAATCAATAATTTCTATGGTTATATAATCGGAAATATAATCATAGTTGAGCTGGGTAATCGTATTTGCAGCTGCAAATTCCCCTACCCTTTTACAGTGTACAAACTGCATGCAGATGAATTCGCTTTAACCATCGACTCCCGCATGAATAGAAGTAAGTTTGAAGATTTCGGAGAAATACTTCACACTTCGTGCATGAATGAACCCTATGACATCAAGGGACAGGTCATTCCTTTGGAAGTAAGCATAGGCATTGCCAGCAGTAAGAAGAATCTTTTAGAACAGGCAGACATGGCTCTGACCCAGGCCCGCAACAGTCATAAAGATTTCGGAATATATGATCCTTCCAAGAAAATTGTTAAGCAGTATGAAAATAATTTGAAATGGGCAAGTATTATTCGAGAATCACTGAAAAATGATCGGGTATTCCCATATTTCCAGCCCATTATAAATAATCAAACCGGTATAATTGAAAAATATGAGTCTCTTATGCGTCTGCAGGTTGAGGATGGCGGTATAATTACTCCGAGCAAATTTCTTTCTATTGCCAAGAAATCAAAACTATACTCGGAACTCTCAAGATTGATTATTAAGAAGAGCTTTTCTGTTTTTAATGCTGTAGGCAAGGAGTTTTCTATCAATTTATCCATAGCGCAGCCTGCGGCTGCATCCAAACGTTTCTTTTAAAGTGAAATTTTGCTAAAAAAACAAGATTTTAGGGCATCATAGTATAGATGATATCCTCGATTCAGACACTATGGCTCTTATTCGACACTCCCTTAACCATCATAATGTCAGGGGCAGAGTAGTTTTTGAGATACTCGAATCAGAAGGAATTAGCAGCTATGAACCGGTTTCACATTTTATAGGCGAGATGAAGGCTGAAGGATGTAAAATCGCCATTGATGACTTTGGAAGCGGTTATTCGAATTTCGAGCACATTTTACGCTTAAATGTGGATTATCTGAAAATTGATGCTTCGCTTATAAAAAATATTCATGAAGATTTAAACGCTCAATACATTGTGGAAACTATCATCGAATTTTCTCAGAAACTTAAAATAAAAACTATTGCCGAGTATGTACACAGCAGTGAAGTTTTTAAGAAAGTAAAAAAAATGGGGGTTCATTATTCCCAGGGATACTTTATGGGTAAGCCTAAGCTATCTCTTCAATAAGACTTATGCTTAAATTATTAGAATTTAATATAACTACTTTTTACCTGAATACATCTGTAACTTTAGCCCTTCTCTGTTTTCCTCAATAAGCGCATACCAGATACTCTTTTTTTGAGTTAATTCCTTGCTCTGTCTTGCATAAATCTTCAGCTTCTCATAGGTTTCAGCATGTTTTTTAGAATTACAATAAGCAATTTTGTACTGTTGATTGAATATGGAATCCATTTTCTTCTCTATTTCCCGCTCCAGTTTCTTTTCAAAATCCATAATCAATCCATTATATTTTGTGTAAATTTCAGATACATAATCTAAAACCAACCGGTCAAAAATTGGGATATGCTCCAGTTGTTGCTTGATTTTTCTGAGTATAATTGCAGCGGATATATAATCTTCTTCGATCACATATAGTTGATCCGCTTTATTGCATAACTTGGTCAAGCTTGTATTGGATACGTTTTGCGGATTACCATCCACGTTTATATCAACTGAGAAGTGAGGCGTATATCTGCAGGCTTCCCTGACAACAGCTATCAGATCCGCAAAGATCTTCTGGGTCCATAATTCCTGGCGCAAGGAATCATAGAGCTCCTCCAGATAGGATGCATACTCTGCCCTGTATTTTTCCCCCTTTTTATAGATAATTTCATAGGCGGTAAGCTTCATACCCTTGAAGGCTACCGGACCATTGTTTAAAAAATAAAGAATTTTTTTAGCGTAAAGGTCGCTTTTCACCACCTTATTTTCCTTTAAAAAGTTCACATGTACACTCTGGGTAACCAATATCTTTGATTCATGGGGGGAGAGTTCATTAGCCCGGGTCTGGAGTCGGGCTGCGGTATTAAGCAGAAATCCGGATAATAAACCACTTTCCGTTATAATGAGCGGAGTGGTCAGGTTCCCCCCTGCTATACCTGCCGTTACTTTAAAATCAGGCAGGATTATACTGTAATCAGTACGGTTCCTCTGAACAGCCATATCTTTTATGACAGAGCGCTTGGAAAAACTGTTGAGAATCTCGAGGGTAGTTTTAATAATATCCGTAGCAGTAGCCGCAACAACTACAATTTCATCCCCCCTCTCTCTGGTCGCTAAAGCACAGTTACTGCTGGCTATTTTTTTTATACCTTCATGGAGAAACTCATCCAACTTATGCAGGCGTGACAGATTCCCTTTGCTTTCCTGGCAGAACCTGGTGTACCCGTGAATATCAAGCATGGCCACATATATATTGGAAATGGAAATGTTCCTCTTAAGGTCGCCGGCCTCTTTTAAGTCTCTGTGGATAAGAACCAACTCCTTCCAGAGCTTTGTATAATGGGACCTGTTCAGATCCTTGAAAAACCCCCAGTTTATTTCTTTGATGAGCAAAAAAACCTTGAGGAGAATCTCCTTTGGGTTAAAAGAAAACTTTAGTTTTTTAGAATAGGTAACAAGCTCAGCGAAGGTTTTAATCTCTTTGGAAATGATCTTCTCATATAGATGGTAGAATAACTTGTGCTCTGAATAAGACCTCATCCTGAATTAGACCCTACTTCCGGTTCACTATACACTATTCTCACAATTAATTACAGTATTTTTTTCAGGCATACTGCTTTGATTTTGGAATGCAGGGCAATAGTTGATACTTACAATATAATGCCGGTAGGCAAGAGACCCTGGGATTAAAGAGAACTGTTCTTTCTATTCTCCTTAATTAGATCCTGATAAAGATTGAGATGTCTCTGAACAACCTGGCTGAAATCGTGCTGTTTGATTGCGGTTTCCCTATTCGCGTTAGAAAAAGCCCTCATCACCTGGGGATTCTCAATAAGATAATTAATCTGACGGGCCAGATCAGATGTATCCCTGTTCCTGAACAGCAGATTAGCCAGTTCTCGCGCTGCACTGTCCTGTGAATCAGAGGCAATAGTGGGTTTGCCACAGGCCATGGCCTCAAGAAGCACTATACCCTGCAGCTCGGTTTCAGAAGGCAGAACAAATATTGAACAGGTTTGATACATTCCAAGTAGTTCCTCATCACTCAATCTGCCGGTAAAAAAAACATCAGGATTTATTCTCCCGGCCAGTTCCTGAAGCTCAGACTTTATAAAACCATCGCCGCAAACAACAAAGCTGTAATCCGGATGAGCCCGTTTGACGAGCGCTGAAGCCTTTATAAATGTATCAACATTTTTCTCCCTCATGAGTCTTCCCACATATAGAACTACAGGCTTCCCCTTACCGTTTGGACTGAAAACTTGAGTGTTTATCCCATTAGATATTACAGACACCTCTTTGCCCTTTTTAAGGCCATAGTGGAAGAGCTCCGATTTTGCATACTGAGAGGGGCAAACTACATGATCCGCGCAGTTGTAGAACCAGATACCGTATCGGCTCAATATCCGTTTGGCTGCTGATGAATTTATTTTCATATTTTTGAGGACATTGTCGGCCTGGACATGAGATGAGAATACAATTGGGATAGAGCGTTTCCTGGCAGCATAAATAGCCGCAAGGGAGATAGGAGTTGGGACCTGAACATGAATTATATCGATTTTCTCTTTAGAAAATATCTTACGGTAAGCGGAAAATGGATTTAAGCTGACATGTGCTCCATAGAACCTCTTAAGATGATAACCCTTTAAACAGTAGTATGTGATGTTGCCCACTCCACTGATATAAGAGCGATCAGTAACGGTTATGACAAATACTTTCTCAACGTGTTCAGCTATTCCCTCTATTAAGCGTTTGGTAAATACTGTCTGGCCGGATATATAATTGTTGCATATATAATCACTTAAGATAGCTACATTCATACTATTATTGGTGTTAATTATGTATTATGTTTCCAAATATTGCAAGAGGATGATGGCACGCACACTAAAGAAATAAGATTCAGGCCTGCTTATAAATTGAATATCTATCAGTATTACCCACTCTGAAATCACTTTCCGGGTATACATTCATCATCAGAGTATGTTATCAAGTACAGACAATAACTGTTTTGTAGGGAGATATAATGAAGAACTGCTTTCTATTTCCTGGTCAGGGAGCGCAGTACCCGGGCATGGGCCGTGATCTCTGGGAATCGAGCCTGAAAGTCAAGGATCTGTTCCATCTTGCCTCTGATGTAACATCCATGGATCTAGAAAAACTTCTCTTTGAGGGAAGTGAAGAGGAGCTCAAATCTACTGATAAAACACAGATTGCTGTAACACTGGTGAATCTTTCTGCACGTCTGGCCCTCAAAGAAAAGGGTGTAGAGGCTGACGGTTGTTCCGGTTTCAGTCTGGGCGAATACTCGGCCCTGTATGAGGCTGGAGTGATCGAGCTCGAAGACCTTTTTGCAATAGTTAAAGCCCGGGGTGAGCTTATGGAAAGAGCAAGCCGGAATCTTGACAGCCGAAGGTTCCGACCTTGGGGCCGAAGGTCCCGACTGCCGCAGGTCCCGAACTTGGGGTGGGGCTGCAGAGACAATACTACCGCTCCAGGCGATCCCGGAGTCAAGGCCGGCATGGCTGCGGTATTGGGATTGGAATACGATGAGGCTGTAGGAGTCCTTAAAAAGCTTAAAGGAGACGAGGTCTATCTGGCTAACTATTCGAGCCCCATCCAGATTGTACTGGCAGGAACACACCGAGGTCTGGAAAAGGCAAGGCCTCTATTTGAAGAGGCGGGAGCCATGCGATTTATTACACTCAGAGTTTCGGGTCCCTTTCATTCTCCCCTCCTTGAAGAAGCAAGGGCAGGACTTAAGGAAGTGCTTTCCGGATACACCTTTAAAGACCCGGTAAAGCCCGTATATGCCAATGCAAGCGGTAAAGCTGTTGGATCCGGAGCTGAAGCAAAGGAGCTCTGTGTGCGTCAGATCGTGTCCACCGTACTCTGGGTTAATGAGGAACAGAGTATCCTTAATGACGGCTACGATAGATTCTTAGAGGTGGGTCCCGGTTCCGTTCTTTCAGGGCTCTGGAAGTCCTTTTATAAGAAGATAAAATGTAAACCTGCCGGAAAGCTGGAGGATATAGAGAAGCTTATAAAATAAAATGAAATGCAAAGCAGAGGTCTCTTGTGAAATTATGATAAACAGGATATGGTTCGGATCATGAAAAGAAGAGTCGTAATTACCGGTATGGGCACCATCAACCCCCTTGGAGATACACTGACTGAATATTACAAGAATCTGATAAATGGAAAATCCGGAATAAAAAGGTGGGAATCCCTGGACATGACCCACGTGGAATGTAAGATCGGCGGAGATTTGGGAAACTATGACTGCAAATCCAGCCTGGAGAAATTTAAAGAATCTCTCTCAGAGGAGAAGTATAAAAAAACCCGCAAGCTCTTCCGCTCCGCTACCTTTTCTTCGAAGACAGCGGTTCTCTGCGCTCTTGACGCCTACCGTGATGCGGGACTTCTGGGACTGGATGGCGATCCCTTCCGAACCAGTGTCATTGTAGGAGGGCATAATTTAAACTCTAACTATATCTTAAAAAATGCTAAGCTGTTTTTAGAAGAGCCGGAGTTTATCGACCCCCTGTGCGGTGTGGAAGCTATTGACCCTAATGTGCCCGCTGTCATAACGGAAGTGCTGGATCTTCAAGGCCCTACCTTCACCATTGGAGGAGCCTGCGCCAGCGGGAATCTGGCCATGAGAGAAGGGTTCCGGGATATCATTACGGGTGAGTGCGACTCATCCGTTGTAACAGGGGCGTTATTTGATATGTCCCCGGCGGATATTCACGCCTCCGTATTTATCAATGCCGTAGTTGTAAAACCGGAGTTTCAGGAGATGCCTGAGGAGGCCTCAAGACCCTTCGATGCCTCAAGATGCGGATTTGTCTATTCTCACGGAGCGGGAACCATAATCTTAGAAGAACTTGAATCAGCCTTAAATCGTGGAGTCCATATCTATGGGGAAGTTCTGGGAGTAAAAGCCAATGCCAATGCCTGTCATCTGCCCCAGCCCGCTGCAGAAACACAGGAGAGGATCATCACTGACCTCTTAAAAGCCACCCATACCGACCCCCAAAGTATCGATTATGTAAACTGCCATGCAACAGGCACGCCTGTCGGGGATTTAGAAGAGATAAGGGCCATAAAAGGAGCATTCGGTGATCATGCCTATAAGCTGAAGCTCAATGCTCCGAAATCAATGCTTGGACATGTCTGCTGGTCAGCCCCCATTGTCGAGACCATCGGCGGACTCCTGCAGATGCAGTTTGGGACGCTCCATCCCACGATCAATATAGAGCGGCTCGATCCTGAGGTTGATCTGGATATTTGCGCCAATACTTCAATCGAGCACAGAATCACCTATATATTGAAGAACTCATTCGGATTCGGAGGCATCAATGCCTGCAGCCTTATAAAACGGTACGAGGAATAGAGTATGAATGTATTTATTACCGGGGGATCCAGGGGAATTGGAAGAGCTATTGTTCTTAGAATGGCAAGAGAAGGTCACGGCTGCGCCTTTACCTATGCGGGGAATGCCGCTGCAGCGGATGAGACAATCAAGCTGGCCAAAGAGATCGATAATAGAGCGCCGGTGAAAGCCTATCAAATGGATGTAAAGATTGCAGGTGAGGTAGAAGCAGTGGTTGAAAAAGCTATTGATGATTTTGAGAATTTTGGGGCTGTAGTCAACAATGCCGCAATCGCTAAAAATAACGCCGCTGCTTTGATGAGCGATGAGGAATGGGATGAAGTGATGAGCACCAATCTCTCCGGTCCCTTCTACGTGATACGCAGCTTTCTCATGCACTTCATCGCCAATAGAAACGGCCGTATTATTAATATCTCCTCCCTGGCCCAGGACGGATGCAGCGGCCAGGTAAACTATGCAGCCAGTAAGGCGGGCCTAATAGGCCTGACCAAAACCCTGGCCAGGGAGTATGGACCTAAGGGAATCACCGCTAATATAGTCACCGTGGGATATGTAGAAACCGATATGACCGACCAGCATTTAGCTGATAAGCTCCATAAAATCTGGATGGAGTACTGCCCTCTTAAGCGCGCCGGTACGGCTGAGGAAATCGCCGGTTTAGTGTACTACCTCTGCACCGATGAGGCGGGATTCATAAACGGCGAGGTGATCCGGGTAGCCGGAGGCTTGACCTACATACCTTAATAAGTCTACTATCGGCTGATATGAAAAGAATTGGAATTGAAAAGATAAATCTATACGGAACATCTCTCTTCCTCGATCAAGTCAAACTGGCAGAGGCAAGGGGTAAGGATCCGGATAAAGTAGTGACTGATTTCCTGATCGATGTCCGTTCCTTGAACCCCCCCTATGAAGATACAGTCACCATGGGCGCCAATGCAGCCGGACCAATGCTTACAGAAGAAGATAAAAGCTCAATCAGCATGCTGATTGTGGGTACAGAGGGTTCGGTTGATTTCGGCAAGCCCATCAGCACCAATATACACGGCGCCTTAAAGCTGACTCCAAATGTTAGGAATTTTGAAACCAAGCATGCCTGTTACTGCGGGGTCGCTGCTTTAGATACGGCTCTGAACTGGATTGCATCCGGTCTGAACAGGGGAAAAAAGGCCTTAGTTATAACCACAGATTTCAGCAGAATGCACCTCAATACCAAGGAAGAATTTGTCATGGGCGGGGTTGCTGCAGCATTGCTGGTCAGTGAGAATCCAAAGGTAATCGAATACGAGCTGGTAAAGAAGGGAAGCTGGACAACCAATGTCTATGATACCTTCAGACCGAGCGCCAGGCATGAGGTGGGCAATAATGAGATAAGCCTCTTCAGTTATATCGATGCTTTAGAGGGCTCGTATGCAGATTATGTGAAGCAGTGCGGTAATTCAATTGATTTTGACACCCATTTCTCATATATCAATTATCACACTCCCTTCCCCGCCATGTCCTTTCAGGCTCACAGGACACTATGCAATATTGCAAGACCGAGAAAAAAGGCCGAAGTCAAGGAGAGCTTTCAAAAAAAGGTATTTCCTACCCTCCTCTATTCCCGGAAAGTTGGGAGCACCTATGGGGCAAGCAACTTTGTCGGTTTGTGCGCATTGATGGAGAGTATAAATACTCTGAAAGCAGGTGACCGTGTAGGCTTTTTCACCTATGGCTCAGGTGCAATAGGAGAATTCTACAGCGGGCTCATCTGCCCGGAAGCTCAAGTTACTATTAAAAGCCTGAACCTTGACGGACATTTCGATTCAAGGAGAGAGGTCAGTGTAGAAGAATATGAAATGATCGAGAAAATCCGGGAAAGCTATATTGAAAATCCCAACTTCGCTCCAGATTTTTCAATCCTCGATAACTGGTACGATGCACACTACAGAGACAGGGGATACCTTGTTCTGAAAGAGGTAAAGGACTTTTATCGAACATACGAATGGAGCTAGAGCATTGCCGTCCGTAACTCATTATACTGATTCTCAAGCTGCCGTAATCACACTCAACAAGAGTGAAGAGGGCAACCGCCTTGACCTTGAAACCCTGGAACATCTCTCCTCTACATTCAATAAATCTTCCCTGGATAATAACGTACGGGTAATTCTCCTTCGTTCCAATGGAAATACATTCTGCACGGGAATGGACCTGGTTCAATTACAGAACCTTAAAGCAGGAATGGACAGGGCTGAGAAAGCGCTGTCCCTCTATGTTGATCTGCTCTCAGCTATCTATAACTCTCCTAAACCTGTAATATGCCTGGTAAACGGCGATGTTAAAGCGGGTGGCGTAGGTTTAATGTCTGCCTGCGATATAATTATAGCCTCAAATGATTCCAATTTTGAATTAAGTGAGGTGCTCTTTGGGCTCATTCCCGCTAATGTGCTCCCCTATCTATTCTCTCTGCGGATCACGCCCCAGAAGGCGCGGTACCTGATCCTAAGCTCCAAGAGGATCTCGGCCGCGGAGGCTCACCGCCTTAATTTGGTGGATGAAATCTTTCCCCGGCACGAACTGGAGAAGGCTGTACGAACCGTGATTAAGAGGCTCTTCCGCTCCTCTCCCGGGGCTTTAGCAGAAACCAAGGCCTTTACTAAGATGCTTCTTGGAAAGGAGCTCGATACGGCAAGAGAGCTGGCCAAAGAGAAGCTGCTTGAGCTGATAAAGCGCCCTGAAGTTATACATGCGGTTACCGCCTTCAATGAAGGAAGCGTTCCTGACTGGTTCGGCCGTTACAGGCCGCAAAAAGAGATTGTCCCCGGGGTGGAAACATGAAAAGAAAAATCTGCTTAAGCGTGCAGGATACAGGTATTGCCCGTCTTAAGATGAATGACAGTGAAGGAAAAAATATCTTTACTAAGGAATTTATAAATGAGTTTGTCCATGCCCTGGATGAGCTTGAAAACATTTATAAGCCAAAGGTACTTATCCTGCACGGTCTGGATGATGTGTTCTGCGGCGGTGCCGAAAAGGAAACCCTGATCGATCTCTGCGACGGCAAGATTGTCGTGATTGATCTCATATTATCGGAGAGACTGGTGAATCTCCCCTTCCCGGTAATCGCGGCCATGGAGGGCCATGCAATGGGAGGCGGCCTGGTGGTAGGGCTCTGCTGTGACATAGTGATTGCAGCCAGGGAGAGCCGCTACGGGTCGGTGTTCATGTCCATGGGCTTTACACCGGGTATGGGCTGCACAACCCTGCTCTCAGAATTGGTCGGTCCCTACATTGCCAATGAGATGATGTTCACGGGTAGGCGCTTTCGGGGAAGCGAGCTTGCAGGCAAAGGGACCCATATCAATTACATTCTCCCTAAAAGCGAGGTCCTTCAGAAAGCCGGGGATTTAGCTTTACAGATAAGTGAGAAGAATGTAAAATCACTCTACCTTTTGAAATATACGTTGGGCGCAAAGAAGAAGAAGCTCTTAATAGACGCCAGGCTTCAGGAAGACCTTATGCACCGCATAACTTTTGCATTTCCTGAAACCAAAAAGACGATTAACGAACTTTATGTGGAATAAGATCATTTATGATACAGATCGATCTGAGCGGAAATGTAGTACTCATCACCGGCGGCACAAAGGGGATTGGACGGGCTGCTGCTTTGAGCTTTGCCCAGGCCGGGGCGAAATGCTTTCTTACCTATAAATGGGGAAGCGCGGATATAGAAGAAATCCAAAGGGAGTTTGAGGCAGAAGGCGCTGAAATTCCAGTAGTTCTCCCGGCCGATGTATCCGTAGAAGAGGATACGGATCATCTGATGGAAGAGATCGGTAAAACAGAAAAAAGGGTCGATATTTTTATAAGCAATGTAGGCTTTGCCCTGCGCACCATGTCCCTGGATGATTACAAGAAACGTTCTCTCTATAAAACCCTGGATTACAGTACCTGGCCTATTATTGAATACTGCCGGAAAATAAAAAAGAGTTTCGGCAGCTATCCCCATAATATCGTAGCTGTATCGAGCGACGGGCCGGATCATTTCTACCGGGGATACGACTTTGTGGCTGCTTCCAAATCTCTTTTAGAGTTTTTCTCAAAGTATCTTTCCGTACATCTCTTCAGAGAAGGGAGCAGAGTCAATGTGATCCGTTTCGGTATGGTAGAAACGGAATCCTTTCAGGCTGTTTTCGGTAAAGAGTTCTTTAACTATATTTTAGAGAATGGTGTTCAGGAGGGAATGCTTTTGACACCTGAAACTTGCGGAAAAGCGGTTTTAGCACTCTGCAGCGGACTGCTGGATGCAGTGAATGGGCAGATTATCACTGTTGATTACGGTCTGCCCTTTCAGGATAACATCATGATGCGTTATCTTGAATCTAAAGAGGTGAAATAGCGCCAGGTTTTTCACCTGGTGTTTTTATATTACAAAATCAAGGAGAAATGTATGACAAAAGAGAGAGTAATAGAGGTTATTAAGAACAATATTATTGAGAATCTTGACGATCTGGAAGTGGATGATATCGATCCGCAGAAATCCATGAAGGACTACGGCGCAAACAGCCTGGATATGATTGAGGTTGTATCATGTTCCATGCGCGAGCTGAAGATTAAAATCCCCAGGTCAGAACTGGCTGATATTGCCAATATTGACCATCTGGCCGATAAGTTCATGGATTATGTAGATAAGTAGCATGCCTGATGTATTAAGCTACAGCCTGGCTGATTTCTTCTATACTGATAATCCGGATGTTCTCTCACCTCCGGAAGATTTTCTAGAATGGATCAACCACCCAAGGGTCAGACAGTGTTTCAGTTTTTTCGAGCAGCAGCTCCTGGCCGCGCCAAGAACATCCACAGAGATACTGAGCAATATTGATAATAAGAGAAGGAAGATAATAAATCTTACCTCCTACAATTACCTTGGTCTATCTTCTCACCCTGAAGTAATTCAGGCTGCAAAAGAGGCGCTCGATCAGTATGGATTGGGCGCTTCCGGCGCCCCCCTATTATCAGGAACCTTTGACCTTCACGCGCGATTCGCCAGGATGCTGGCTGATTTTAAGCAGAAGGAGGACTGCCTTCTCTACTCCAGCGGCCTGGGCGGGAATATGGGCGCTATCCAGGGAATATTGAGAAAAGGGGATATGTTTATCCTGGATGAGAAGTGCCATAAGAGCCTTGTAGACGGCGGAACTCTATCTGGAGCTAAGATGCTCTTCTTTGAGCATAACAACCCCGATTCTTTAGCCATGATGCTTGAGAAAAGCAGGGGTAAGAGAGTCATGGTCGCGGTCGAAGGTGTGTATTCCATGGACGGCGACTTAGTAAAATTAAAGGATATCGTTGAGGTCTGCGATCAGTATAAAGCCGCTATCTATATTGATGAAGCCCATTCAACCCTCATGTTCGGTCCCAACGGCAGGGGTGTTGCTGAACACTTCGGTCTTGAGCATAAAATGGGAGTCAGCTTCGGTACTTTGAGCAAATCCTTCGGGGGTGTGGGAGGCTTCGTCTGCTCTAATGCCGATCTTATCAGCTATTTAAAGTGCTACTCCTCTCCGTGGAACTTCTCATGCGCGTCCTCGCCTCCCGTAGTAGCCGGTTTAATTAAAGCCCTGGAGGTGGCTACCCGCGATTCTTCGCTCCGGGATAAGATGTGGCAGAATGTGGCCTATTTTAAAAAAAGGCTTGTTGATCTTAAGCTCGATATAGGGCAGACCGAATCCCAGGTTATACCCATAATTATAGGCTCCTCCGGGGAGAAGCTCATGAGCTTTGCCTGGGAAATTCAAAAGCGCGGGCTCTTCCTTCAACCGGTTGATTTTCCCGCTGTGCCTGCGGAATCAAGAAGATTCAGGATTTCCGTTTCGTCCCAGCTAACTCAGGCTGAAATGGATGAGGCTCTGAACATTATCGAGGATGTTATTGCTAAGGGCTTAAAATCCTGATTAAAAAAAAGCATGGATTATGATAAACTTTTAAGACAGCATAGAAAAAAGTCTTTAGTTAATCTAGAAGATGTGAGTCACAAAATCGATCTTGGCAGGGAAGAGATTAAAAGAATAATCCCCCACCGGGAGCCTTTTCTCTTAGTCGATCGAATTACAGGTATTGATTTTTCCCGTGAGCTTATTACAGGATCCAGAATAATCAAAGAGAATGATCCTGTATTTCAGGGTCATTTCCCTGAATACCCCGTATATCCCGGATGCCTTGAAATCGAAATGATAGGCCAGTTAGGCCTCTGCATGCAGTATTTCCTGAAGAATCGTACAACTAAAATCCACGATAATGCCAGTCCTGCTCCGGTAAGAGCCACCCGGGTTGTGGGAGCATACTTTTTGGAGCCTCTCCTTCCCGAAATGGAAGTTATTTTAATAGCGAAGAAGCTTGAATATGACGGCTTTTTTGCAAAAATGATCGGACAGGCTATAATTGATGGTAAGGTATGCTGTGTATCAATCGGAGAGGTCTGCTTCCTCGATTAAGAGGTAAATCTGGAAATAACCAGGGCTGCGTTCTGTCCGCCGAACCCGAAGCTATCGGAGAGAATGTGATCGACCTTTGCTTCCATAGGTTTATTTTTCACTACGTTCAGATTGATCTCAGGATCCTGTTCAAACTGATTGATTGTAGGATGAATAACACCCTGCTTTAAAGTGAGGATGGCTGCAATTGCTTCAACTCCGCCCGCTGCACCGAGCAGGTGGCCCACCATTGACTTGGTGCTGTGTACCGGAACTTTTGTAGCATAGTCTTTAAATATTTTATTTATAGCAATACATTCAATTAAATCCCCAAGCGGAGTGGAGGTCGCATGCCCATTAATAAGACCGATATCTTCCGGATCGAGTCTTGCAAAAGCTAAAGCGTTCTGAACTGCCTGGACCGCACCCCGGCCCTCAGGATGCGGAGCAACCAGGTCATGGGCATCGCTGCTGAAACCGAATCCGGTAATCTCTCCGTAGATACGAGCTCGGCGCCTCTTCGCATGCTCCAGTTCTTCAAGGCAGAGAACACCCGCTCCCTCGCTCAATACAAATCCATCCCGGCTCTTATCAAAGGGTCTGCTCGCCGTATGGGGCGAATCATTCCGTTCAGACAGCGCCATTATATTTCCGAATCCAGCGATACCATTGGCAGAAATCGCAGCTTCTGAGCCCCCTGCAAATATTGCATCTGCCATTCCCATCTTTATGAGAAACACAGCTAAGCCTATGGCATGATTGCTGGTTGCACAGGCCGAGTTTACAGAAAAACTCGGGCCCTGTAGATTCCACTCCTGGGCAAAGTAGCTTGAACCTGTATTGGGAATGGCATTGATAATATAGAAGGGAGAGACAGCCTGCATACCCTCATTGATGATTCTCTTTACATTATCGTAATTGGCTATTACACCGCCGTCCCCGGAACCAATGATTGTTCCATAGCGATGAGGCGCCTTCTCGATTTCAATTCCCGAATCTTCAATTGCCTGGCATCCCGCCACATGAGCCAGTATTATGTAGCGGTCTAGGCGTCTACTCATTTTCTTATCTTTAAAGTATCTTGAGAGATCGGGAAAATCTACCTCTCCTGCAATTTTTACGCTGTAATCGTTTGAATCAAAATTTGTAATCAAGCGAACACCGGATTTCCCCTTGATGAGATTATCCCAATATTCCTCCACCGTATTCCCTATGGGATTTATGGTACCTAGTCCGGTTATAACAACACGTACTTCGTGAGGATTCTTTTGATCGTTTCTCATGATTCGATATTCAATAGATAAATAAGCACTTTGTCAATACACTGATTAGTCCCTGGGAAAAACAGGATAATAACGGGATTTGACAATAATCTGAAATTCTCTGATAGTAATAAGGAATATGTATGAGGATTACAAGCCGTGGGATTCACCTCCTCCATTCCCACAGTTATCTCGTGATGAGGTTCATGTATGGAGGGTTTCGCTGGATCAGCCAAGGGTAAAGCTGTCTGCGCTTGAAAAAATACTGTCTAAAGACGAAATAAAGAGGTCACAGCAGTTCTATTTCGAACAAGACAGAATGCGCTACATTATAAGCCGGGGTTCATTGCGAAAGATCTTGGGTTTATATCTTGACAGAGCCTCAGAATCTTTACAGTTTCATACAGACCGGCAAGGTAAACCCTTTTTAACTGACAACAGGCAGTCAATTCAATTCAATGTTTCTCATTCCGGAGATGTAACATTAATTGCCATCTCAATGCATCGGCGTGTGGGTGTTGATATTGAAAGGGCAAGAGAAGGGATACGAATGGATGAAATCACAGAAATTTTTTTTTCTATTCCGGAAAAAAAATATCTGCAAGCCCTGCCTAAAAAAGAAAGATTCAGGCTTTTTTTTACTATCTGGACACGTAAGGAAGCAGTGATTAAAGCCCTGGGAGGGAACATAGCCGGTTTAAAGGATTTTGCCGTATTGAATGATACAGTTAATGAAGGAATGTTGATCGATGTTCCGGACACGGAAAACTCCGCGTGGATCTTATGGGATCTAAAACCTTCACCCGGCTATTCCGGTGCTGTATGCCTGGAAGGTAGAAAGTGCAAGCTCTCATGCTGGCATATGGCATAGCTGGTTGGATTTTAAGCAGAAGATTGACAGTCCTATTAATATATATCATACTCCCCGCCATTATATTATTTCAATTGATCATTGGATGAGTTCCATTGTATATTGAGTTCAACTTCGGAAATTGGAGACCTAAATGATGAATCAATTAATAAGTGATTACAAGAAAACATTAAAGCCAAATGAAACTGAAGAAATAGTTAATTTGCTCTTTTTCCGACCCACAGCCTTTTTATTCGTTTTAATAGTAAAGAAGATAGATTTTTCACCGAATTATTTTACTTTTACTTCTTTAATATTCGGACTGCTCTCAGGATACTACCTCAGCCAGGGTGCCTTAAGCTTAGGAGCCCTGTTTATATATTTAATGATATCATTCGACTGTTCCGACGGGCAGCTTGCAAGGTTAAAGGGAATCTCAACCAAATATGGGAAAATGCTCGATAACGTTGCGGATATAATATCCTATTTAGCCATGCTTTTTGGTATTGCTTATTACCAGTACTATCTCCATTCTAATCCGTATGTTTTTTCATATGCCGGCCTGTCCTTCCTTGTACTGGGCATGAATGTGTTATTTTGGGATCAGTTTAAGAATCAATATATAATGTATGTCTATAATGACTATCATGATAAAGTGGATCCCTTATCGATCCTGTACCGGCATTACTCTTCAAGCAGAGGGATAAAAAAAGTAGCCAATTATGTATATTATAATATTTATAAATTCGAAACAAGCATAACGAAGCTGGGCTGCTTATCTGATTCTAAGAGACGTCCATCTGTTTTTGAGGTTGAAGGATTCAAGCCAACTAAAGATATGCAGGAGTTGTATAAAGAGACATTCACTTCTTCTATAAGGTTGTGGAGCTTCATCGGCACGAGTACGCACTTCTTTTTAGTTATCCTGCTTGCAATTATAAACAGAATCGAAATGGTCTTTGCTGTATTCATTATATATTCTATTTTAATGTGCATTACAGCCCTTATCTATCAGAATATTGCTTATGCAAAATTTAAGAAAAAGTTAAAGAGCATACCTGTATAATCAAGAAATATGAAGCTGTCAAAACGTCTTTTACGCCTGATTATATTTTTAGCTCTCAGCATATTCTCAATAGGTCTCATATTATACCTTACTGCTAACAGGGAAACCCTAAAGGCGCTCACCAGCATAAAGGGAACCTATCTCTTTATCCTCGCAGGGATATGGCTTTTTGCCATCACTATGGACGCCTCAGCCATTATGTTTTTTGTTTCCGGCACAGATGAAAAGATCAGGCTCTGGAATGCGTATAAAGCTGCTGCGATTCGAATTTTCTTCAACCTTGTAACCCCTTTCAGCGCAGGCGGCCAGCCTGTAATGATCTATACACTGAGCAAAGAGAGGATCCCCGGAGGCAAGGCTTCATCAATTGTTATTATGAAGCTGATATCGCTCGCCGCATTTAACCTGCTCGGCGGCATTACTGCATTCGTTTTCTTTCATGAATATATAAGCGATATTGCAGCTTTGAATACAGCCTTTTTTATTGCAGGAATTGTACTATTCTTTATCATAACAAGTCTCATCGTCGTGCTGATGAATCCCCACTTAATCATCCCATTCATAGAAAAGCTCGGAATATTTCTTCACCGCTTAAAAGTGATTAAAGATGTGAAAGTATTTCATAAAAAGGTTATAAAAGAAGCGCGTCATGCCAGAAAAAGCTTCAGGCAGTACTTTGGACACGGCTTCGGTTTTTTTCTAGCCGGTACTCTCTCAAGCGGCCTAATGTATTTCGCAGAGCTTCTCATGTTATGGATAATACTGCGCGGCTTTGGCGTGGAGCTTCAATTCATCGAGGGAATTACACTCAGCGCTCTTCTGTTCTTTCTGCTGGGCTTTATGCCCACACCGGGATCCGCAGGCCTGGGCGAAGCTATCTTTATAGTAATTTTTGCAGGCACAGTTCCAAAATATCTGTTGGGTGTGGCGGTTTTAGTCTGGCGCCTGTTCCACCGCTACTTAAGCGGCATTGGCGGCGCTTTTTTTTCAGCCGGGTATTTCACCAGGATTATAGTCAGGGACTCTGATTAATCCCAGATTCTCTCTCGATTAAGTGATAAGCCCAGGGGAGGTCCCAGGATCTCCGACCATATAACCGCACGCTTAAGCGGCGGGAAAGCCTCCATCTTTCGATGTATATCTTTTCGAATTACCGTATAATGGTTGACTTCATAATGGGTGACTTCGGATTCACCGGACACCGGGATGCGGCCCACTTTTAAAGGAGGCATCGGGGGTTCCTCTTTCCAGTCTTCAGTCTGAGCAACCGGCCAGTATGATACAATATCCGCCGATACGGGAGGCTCTACGATTTGAGCCGGCTTTTCATCTTTATCCTGCTGCAACATCTCCTGCGTCTGCGTTTGCAGCTTTCCCTCAGTGTCATGGTCAGGAATGGACCCGCTCCGTCTGCGCTTTAAAGATCGTATGTGCAGAAGCAGAGGAACCAGTATGATGAGGATGGCTGGCAGCAGTGCAACCAGCTCTTTAAACTGGTCAAAAAAATCAGTACCGGGCATGATCCTTACTCCGTATCTTCACTTCTTTCAGGCTTCTCTTCTCCGCTGATACTCTGTCTCATACTGGTGTCCGCCTGTATATTTCGCAGGCGATAGTAATCCATGATTCCCAGATTACCGCTCCTGAATGCTTCGGAAATTGCCTTTGGAATTTCCGCTTCTGCCAGAACAACCTTGGCCCTGTTCTCCCGGACTAAGGCGGACATCTCCTGTTCCCTCGCCCTGGCCGCAGCCCGCCTCTGCTCGGCAACGGCCTGGAACCGCCTCTTGTCCGCCTCAGCCTGGTCAGCCTGCAGTTTGGCCCCCACATTCTCTCCCACATCCACATCGGCAATATCTATTGAGAGAATCTCGAAAGCCGTGCCCGCATCCAGGCCCTTTTGTAAAACGGTTTTTGATATATTGTCGGGGTTTTCTAAAACGCTCTTATAGGTCTGGGCAGAACCGATTGTGGTAACAATCCCCTCACCTACCCGTGCAATAATGGTTTCCTCCGTGGCTCCGCCAACCAGGCGCTCAATATTGGCCCGCACAGTTACACGGGCCTTGGCCTTGAGCTGGATACCGTCCTTGGCCACCGCATCTATGGTAAGCCTGCCTTTTTCCGGATTGGGGCAGTCTATAACCTTTGGATTGACACTGGTTCTTACAGCATCCAGAACATCCCTTCCTGCCAGGTCAATAGCCGCTGCACGCTGAAAATCCAGGGGGATATTGGCCTTATTGGCGGCAATCAGAGCCTTGCCTACCCTGATTACATCTCCGCCTGCAAGATGGTGCGTCTCCAGTAGATCGGATTCAGTGGGGATACCCGCCTTGACCAGCATAATCCGGCTGTCCACTATAAGTCTCGCCTTTACCCGCCGAATCCACATCCCTATCAGGCGCCCCAGGGTGATATGCGCTCCGGATAGAAGAGCCCGAAACCACAAACCAAAGAACTTAAGGAATATCGAGATAAAAGCTAAACATGCAATCCCAATAGCGACATATACTATAATCATCTTACCCTCCTTCACGCACGATTATGCGGCTGCCTTCTACTTTTATAACCTTTACATGACGGCCTTCTTCGATATATTCACCTGCCGTCACAACACTGTACTTTCTGCTATCAATCAGCACCCGGCCGGAGGGCCGGAGGTCTGTCAGCACCGTCCCCTCTTTTCCGGCCAGATCCGTATACTTCTCTGCCGTATAGGAGGCAAAGCCTCCCTCCCGCTTCTGAACTTCCCCAAGTATAAGTCTCCTGCCCATAAAGGTGCGGGGGAATACTTTAAAATAAAAAATGATAAGAAGGGGAACAACTACCAGGGCAATCAGGAGAAAAATCGACCCGAGCACGCTTCCATGCTCAACAAAAACCATTACAACGCTGCCTATAATGCAGCCTGCCCCGAGGATTCCCACCAGCCCGCCGGCTGGAACAAAGAACTCAACAATTATGGCTATTAGTCCTGCAATCAGTAAGCCGATGGCCAGCCACATCTTCAACACCCCCGAACCACGATACGATTTCCGCTTACCTCAATCACCTCAATATCTCTTCCGGCTTCCAGGAATTCTCCGTCTGTCTCAACGACCAGTATATCCTCATTAATTTCCGCTTTTCCGGAAGGCCTTAAGGCCGTTACCGCCTTGCCCTTTTCCCCAAGCAGCCCCTTCGATGCTTCAATACTCTGAACTGTAAAACCCTCCTGCTGGCCTTCAGCGGATGTCAGAATCAGGCGGTTGAAGACCGGCGCCCTTGGGAATAATTTGAAGATTACAGCTATCAGCACAATAGAACCCAAAAACCCCAGACCCACAATCAAAATATTCTTGCCCAGTAAATCCCACTGCCAATCAAACTCGGGCCAGACAAAATCCTGTCTTGAGAGCACTAATGAGAGCACGATCAGCACAATACCGGAGATACCGGTGAACCCGAAACCCGGGATAAGGAAAATCTCTACAACCAGGAGAATCGTACCAAGCAGAAAAAGCAGGAGCTCCAGGGATCCGACTGTACCCAGCAGGGCGCTGCCCAGGAAAATAACGGCAAAGGCAATTATGGCGATGGTTCCGGGTACTCCGAAACCCGGGCTGGTTATTTCCAAATAAAGGGCAACCAGGCCGATCATCACAAGCAGGCTGGTAACCAGCGATCCGGTAATTACAGCCACAATCTTGTCCGGCAGGTCTGCAGAAAGAGATACGGTTTGAGATTCAGGGATCTCCAGTACCTCTAACAACGCCTCCAGATTATTGAAAGTTCCTGAGGATACCCCGTACCGTTCCATTTCTCCGGCTGTTAGGGTCAGCAGCTTACCCTCCCGGGAGATAGTCTTCCCCTTTTCTATTTCATCTCCCTGCTCCCGGGCTCTCCGCTCTAAGTCCGGCAGTTCATCAGAAGTAGCCACCGAAAGCTCTCCATTTAAAAATACCTCAAAGAGCTCTACATCCATGTCCACCATAGCCAGGGCAATCCCCTTGGGATAACCGTTTTTTTCTGCCAGGGAAGCCATTTGAGCCCGGACGGCGCTGACCATTTTCTCGCTAGCGGTCTCCATTCCCTCTGCGGTCTGTAAAACCGGGGCTGCGGCACCCATGGAAGTTCCGGAAGCCATATAGATGCTGCTGCAGGAAAATGAAATCAGGGCTCCGGCCGACCAGCTCACACCGGTTCCGGCCGGGCCGGCCGGAATAAAAGCTATGGTCTTGATTTTATCCGCTGAGCCGATCAGTGTTGTAATCTGCAAGGCAGAATCCACTCTACCACCGAAGGTATCAATTTCAAATATGATTATCTTTGCACCCGCTCTCTCCGCATCCTGAATTCCCCGTCGAATAAATACCATCATGGCGCGATCAATTTCTCCACGAATCGGTATTACATAGGCAGCATTCGGAGCCTCATCAGCCTCCTGGGCGTATAGAAACATCGGGAGACGTAGAAAAAAAGTAATATAAGCCAGGAAAAGAATCCCTTTTCTCATCTATAATCTCTTCTCTTACTGTAACATCATGCCTCAATAATAATTTGTCAAGTGTAATTATTATTTCCCGACTTCCAAAGTAATACCAGATCATAACTTAAAAACATGGGATATGCTATTCCCTTCTGTATTAAAGTTGATATAATTCTCGGAGGAGGTCACTTTAGTATATAAAGGGGAGGTGAAAATGAAAATCGTAGTTATAGGGGGAAGCGGTCATATAGGGAGCTATCTGATTCCGCGGTTAGTGGAGATGGGATATGAGACCGTTAACATCACCAGGGGAAAAAACAAGCCCTATAGCAGCCATCCGTCATGGCAGTCAGTACAGCAGGTGAATATGGATCGAGCCAGGGAAGAGGCCGAAGGCAAATTTACAGAAAAAGTCGCTGCCCTAAGACCGGATATTGTCATGGATCTGTTCTGCTTTACCCCGGACAGCGCCAGATCGATGGTAGAGGGCCTAAGAGGCAGAATCCAGCACTATATATCCTGCGGCACCATCTGGGTGCACGGTCCTGGTGTCGTGGTTCCGACCACGGAGGACCAGGCCAGGGCTCCATTCGGGGACTATGGTATTCAAAAGGCCGCCATGGAGGCATACCTGCTTAATGAAGCACGGCTTCACGGCTTTCCTGCCACTGTTCTTCATCCCGGTCACATAGTGGGACAGGGATGGCCGCCCCTGAATCCGGCCGGCCACTTTAACCCGGAAGCTTTTGAGAAAATAGGAAATGGAGAGGAGCTCATCCTGCCCAATCTTGGTCTGGAGACTGTGCATCATGTTCATGCAGATGATGTGGCCCAGGCCTTCATTAAAGCCATGACCCACTGGCGAAGCTCCATCGGTGAGGCCTTTCATGTGACTTCCCCTGCCGCCCTGACCCTGCGCGGGTATGCCGAGAGAATGTCTGCCTGGTTCGGCCTGAAATCAAATTTAGGCTTTCTGCCCTGGGAGGAGTGGCGGAAAACAGTTTCCGAGGAAGACGCTTTATATACATGGGACCATATAGCTCACAGTCCCAGCTTAAATATCTCAAAAGCTGTAAAGTTCCTGGAGTATCAGCCTCGATACAGCTCCATAGAAGCGGTGTACGAGTCCGTCCGATGGCTGATGGATAATGGCGTTATTCATCTGTATGGGAATCAACACCCATGAAAGATGAACTCGATGTGATTGCCGCAGGACTTCTCTGCCTGGATATAATTCCCCGCTTTAACACCAGTCAGGAAAGCGGAAGAATCTCAGATATCCTGAAACCTGGGAGTTTAGTGCATATGAAAGGCATGGCCCTCTCCACAGGAGGATCAGTTTCTAATGTGGGGATTGCTATGAAGATCTTCGGGTGCCGGGTAGGTTTTATGGCTAAGGTCGGAGATGATACCATCGGTAAGATCATAATCGATATTTTAAAAAAAAACGGGAACACCGAGGGAATCATTATTTCAGAGGGTGAGGAGAGCTCCTATACGGTAGTTATCTCGCCGCCTAAAATTGATCGCATCTTTCTGCACTGCCCCGGGACAAATGATACCTTCACCTCAAGGGATATCAACTTCTCCTTAGTAGAAAAGGCAAGACTCTTCCATTTAGGTTACCCGACCCTGATGGAATCACTCTTTATCAATGAGGGTGAGGAACTCACTGCGATCCTGAAAAAAGCCAGGGATACAGGGGCTGCAACCTCCCTGGATATTTCACTGCCCGATCCCAATTCGACGGCCGGACAGGCCAACTGGCGTGTTATATATCAGAAGGCCCTGCCCTATGTCGATATTTTCGTACCCAGTATTGAGGAGGCTTTTTTTACCCTCTATCCGGATAAATATAAGGAGCGTAAACAGAAGCTGGGCGGCCAAGAGCTGATCGATTATATCGGCCACGAAGAGTTTACCTGTATTGCGGATGAATTTCTAAATATGGGCTGTAAAATATCCGTGCTCAAGGCAGGGCATAACGGCTGGTATCTTAAGTCCGCAGGCAGCCTAAAGAAATTGGGCAGGGCGGCCCCCGGTGATATTGAATCCTGGAGCGGCAGAGAAATCTGGTGCCCGGCCTTTTATATCGAGGCCATAGCCAGCGCCACGGGTTCCGGTGATTCCTCCATCGCCGCCTTCCTGACAGCCCTGCTCCGGGGACATACCATTGAAGACTGCCTTAAGTTAGCCAACTGCGCAGGCTATCTAAACTTAAAGAGCCTTGATGCGTTTTCCGGTCTGCCTTCCTGGGATAGGATTCAGACCACAGTGCCTGCACTTGCGGTTCGAGAGAACAGTTTCCTCTCCGGTACGGATTGGACCTGGAATGAAGTCTTAAAGATCTGGGAGAAATAGAATGTGCAGTTCCTCTCTCATACGCCAGGGGGTATGACCATATTACCCCTGTTAAGAAGAAAATAGGGATTAAAAGCCTGTATCAATCTCTGCATCCCTTCAATGCCCTCATCTCCGTACATCTTTCTCAATAGATCAACCTTCAGCTTTCCGATTCCATGTTCTGCAGATATTGTTCCGCCTGAATCAATAACTTCTTGAGCCCACTTCCGATACAGCTCCCTGCCCTTTTCATATTCCTCAATACTATGCGGAATTATATTCACATGGATATGGTTATTTCCTATGTGCCCGAACATGACATGCTCAAGACCTGAATTATCGAGATCCCTATGATACAGGGCCAGGATATTATTCAGCTCCTTGTCCGGGACTGCCATATCCGTGCCGAGCTTAGTAAGTTCCGGGTCCTTTTTCCTGTATTCATCAATGAGAAGATTAACCGCTTCCGGCAGGGAATGCCTGAAATTTTTCAGGCGCTCAAGCTCCCGGGAAGTTGTGGCTATCCATGTTGAATCCTCATTTCCACCGCATTCGACCATAAGCTCGGCCATGGTCTCTACCGCCGCGCTGACCGAGTCTTCATTGTCACCGTGATATTCGACATAGATGGCGGTATGATACTCCCCCGGGATGCCGGGTATCTCTGAAAATGCGGGATTCTTTTCTTTCTGATCTCTCAGCAGATCCAAAGCATTATGATCAAAAAACTCTATAGCGGCAGGTTTCTCATCGATCCTCGTATTAATACACGGGAGCGTTTCACCGCGTGCAGCCATTACGAATCTAACGGCTGTAATTTCATCAGGAAAAAAAGCCATAATGCCCCATACCTCTTCCGGATATGGATCCAGCCTGATTTCTAATTGGGAAATGACGCCAAGTGTGCCTTCGGACCCGATAAACAGGTCCAATAGATCCATATTGGCTGAGCTGTAAAATCCGGCGGCATTCTTTGTCTCCGGCATCTTATATCGCGGCAGCTCCCCTTGAATAAGATTTCCCGACTCTGATTTAATGCAAAAATTAACACCGGATGCGGCATGTTCGCCTCTTCTAATGAGTATCCTTGAACCGTCGTGGAGTACTATGCGCAGAGCCTCGATGTAAGCCCGGATTGAACCGTAAAAAAAGGAACGGGCTCCGGAGGCATTGCATGCGGCCATACCGCCGATTGAAGCTGTGGTCTCTGTAGGATCGGGGAGAAAAAAGAAACGTCCTTTATCTCTGAACAGCTTTAAAGCAATAAGTGAGCTTTTATCCCATTCTGATGTATCGAATTCCTTATTTCCCAAAACCTCATTGACTTGCTCCAGCAGAACACCAGGCTGCACTGTGAGATAGAATTTATCTACTGTCTTCCGGTAACTTAAGCCCAATATCCTGTTCATTCTGCTCAAGTTAAGGATATGCCCACCCCTCGGCACAGCGCCACCCGTTATGCCGGTGCGGCCCCCCTGAATAGTGGTAGGAACCCCTTGCTCATGGAGATAGGAAATTATCTCCATGAGCTCCTCTTCGCTTTGAGGAAAGGAAATAGAGTCTGCCTTGCCCTTTAACCGGGACTCATCCCCTAAGTATTCCTCATAATTCTCTTTAACATTATGTAAAATCAAAGCTCAATCCTCATAAATATGGGCTCTTACAAGCGACAGCCATACTTCATAGGCCTTCAGATACTCTTCACGTATCTTCTTATCGGGCTCGATTATCTTCACCGTTTTAAGCCCGGTAAAAGCATCCTTGACAGTGTAAATACCTGCACCTATGCCCGCTCCCCTGGCCGCTCCCTGTGAGCCGTCCGTATTATAGAGCTCGATACCGGCTCCGGTGGCGGCGGAAAAGGCTTCGGCAAAGAGAGGGCTTAAGAACATATTGGCATATCCTGCTCTAACTTTCTCAACCCTGACCCCCATACTGCTCATGATATCCAGCCCAAACTTAAGTGCAAAAACAATTCCTTCCTGAGCAGCCCGTAGCAGATGTGACTGACTATGGGTATTAAAATTCAAACCATGAATGGAAGCCCCGATATTCCTGTTCCCCAGGGTCCGTTCTGCTCCATTGCCGAAGGGAAGAATAGTAAGACCCCCTGAACCGATGGGAGCTTCTTTAGCCATTCGATTCATCTCATCATAAGTTACTGTACCGCCTCTTAGGGTCATTAACTTATTTTTAAGCCAGCTGTTCAGAATGGCCGTTCCATTTATACAGAGCAGTATTCCGCAGCGCGGACTTTCATTACTGTGGTTCACATGAACGAAGGTGTTCACCCTGGACTCCGGATCGTAAAGAGCCTCATCACTGACACCGTACACTACCCCGGAGGTCCCCGCTGTTGCCGCTGCTTCCCCCGGATTTAGCACATTGAGTGAGAGAGCATTATTGGGCTGGTCCCCGGCCCGGTAGGACACTTTGATCCCGGCTTTCAACCCTAACTCTCCGGCAGCATCCGGCCGAACCTCACCCTGCACGGAGAAGGTGGGAACTACAGGAGGAATTAGTTCCTCTGATAGTCCGTAATATTCCATTAGAAAGCTCGCTATTCCATTCTCCCGGAAATCCCACAGTATGCCCTCTGAGAGACCCGAAGGTGTTGTAGCGATTTCCCCGGTCAGGCGCAGGGCAATGTAATCGCCCGGAAGCATGATCTTAAAGATTTTAGAAAAAATTTGGGGCTCGTTTTCTTTGACCCATTTTAGCTTGGACGCGGTAAAATTGCCCGGAGAATTGAGAAGACGCTTTAAACAGAGATCCTTCCCCAGATCTGAAAAGGCCTTCTCTCCGATATCCACCGCCCGGCTGTCACACCAAATTATGGCGGGCCGCAGCACCCGATGGGCTTCATCAATGCAAACCAGGCCGTGCATCTGGTAGGAGATACCGAGCGCCTCAACATCTCTTAGATCAACTCCGGACCTTTCCCTGATCTCCGCTGTGGCTGATTTAAGATGCCGCCACCAGACCTCAGGGTCCTGTTCCGCCCAGCCCGGCTTAACAGCCGTAATCTCCAGCTCTCTTTGGGGAGAAGCTGCGGAATAGATGAGTTTTCCGGTATCAATTTCCAACAGAGAGGCCTTGATGGAGGATGAACCCACATCGTAACCAATGAGATACATACAGCTCTCCTGTGATTATGACTGATGCTCTATTATATCAAATCCGGCTGAATAGTGCAGCTCTTTTCCGGGCTGTGATTATCCCTTTAAGCTCTCTACTTATGTCCAGCTTCTGCTCTTGCTGCTCTTAAGAATCGCATCAAGAATCTTCATCATGCGTTTTCAATATTGTAGCCGGATGCAGCCTTTCTTGCCAGATCGATATTCAAATCCGCTACACTCTTTACTTTGATTCCCCCTATCCGGACTAAAGCCCCCGGGTGTATGGATCCCATATAACCGGTTTACCGCCCGCCCGTATGTTTTTATGAAATTACAGGCCTTAATGACATCCGTGATACAGACCCTTTTAATACAGCTTGCAGATGAAAAAACCAGCTACAATATATCCGGAAGCTTGCTGACCTCGCTGTCCAGGCAGGATCCTGTTGTAAATACTATCTGGCATGTTGAACCCCTTTTAAAAGATATAGATGACCTTAAAGCTTATCTTGATCCAGATATGACATATGAATTTTCTCATCACTCTTTCTCAATTACGCCCCGGCGATTCTCGGCATCCAGATTGGTTCTTTGCCCATCTCTGCATGTACCAATTTAAGCAGGAGATCTGATTTCAATCCGCTATAATCAGGATTATTACAGAGATTATTAAGCTCACCAGGATCATGCTCAAGATCGAACAGCTCACCGTAATCATGCTTGTAATATACAGTAATCTTGTAGCGTTCACTGACGTATGTCTTCATGTCGATGGTAGTGGGCTGATGGCGATTTTCTACTACACATCCCACGGCTCAGGCACAAGATATGGAAGATGAGGATCAAGAAAGCTTGCCTATAAAAAGAAGCTTTATTTGTTATTCCTGTACTGCTCCAAAAGAAGATTCATGCGCTCTGCGATGCATGCGTGGTAGAGGTGTTTTAATTTCACTGTTTATAATACAGAGTGTATTCCAGTGCTGCTGATCACTGGTAATCAGAAGTACATTTTGATTATCTTAAAAACAGAGAAGATGTGGAGATTGCCGCACTTTGTGATAGTAATGAAAAGATGCTTGAAAATTTCAGTCAGAGATATGGCGGCAAATGTTATAGGGACTATAGACAAATGATTGACAGAGAGAATTTGGATGCTGCCTGGATATGTACTCCTCCAGAAGTTCGAGGTGAGCCCTTATCGGCTCTCTTCATATTAGTGGGGTAAGTCGAATTAAATGCCCTTTCAGTGTATGTTTTTATATACGCATGGGAGGGCGAACTATATTATAGAACCCATTTTACTCTTGGCTGCTCCGACCAGCCGAGCTCGAGACGATGCAAGAGCAGCGGGACGATTCGGAAGCGATATGAGGCATACGGTAACGGATAGGACTTTGACTGATTTGCTCGGGCTTCCGGGTATGATAGTGACAGAATATGCCATCGAGGTTCAGGGCTATGTGGGAGCCATATCGGCAAGCGGTAGAAGCGAAGTTGCCCCATGCAAAGATAGTAGCGGATCGGTTTCATGTTATGAAGCAGCTCAACAAACGACTTACGAAGTTACGGCGTACCATACAGTCTGAAGCTGATCCAAAAGTGAGAGAAGTCCTGAAAGGCTCTCGTTGGATTCTCGTCAAGAATCGAACAGAGTTGACGACAGTCGAAGAGCAGAATATGATGTCTACTTGACAATGTGTATTATGTGGATTATATAAGCTATAGTGATCCACATAAAAGAGAGGCAAAATTATGAGAACAATACAAATGACTTTGGATGAAGAATTAATTGAGGAAGTCGACAAAATTGTAAAGGAACTCGAAACAACCAGGTCTGCATTCACGCGGGTGGCATTACGGAAAGCCATCAATAATATTCATGTTAGCCGACTTGAAAAGAAGCACCGAAGAGGATACGAGATTCATCCTGTTAACAAAGGCGAGTTCAGTGTGTGGGAGGAAGAACAGGATTGGGGGGATTAATGAAACGAGGAGAGATCAGATGGTACAAGTTTAAATCCCCTGATAAAAGGCGTCCTGTTCTTATTTTAACACGCGATTCTGTTCTAGAGTATTTAGGAGAAGCCACCATTGCACCAGTTACCTCAACTGTTAGGGACATTCCAAGCGAAGTATGTCTCTCTAAGCTTGATGGCATGCAAAAAGACTGTGTCATTAATTTGGATCACATCCAGACAATCTCAAAAGGGAAAATTGGCTCCCTTATTACAACACTTTCTTCAGAGAGGTTAACACAAGTACATAGAGCTATACTATTTGCGCTG
>JAUWZD010000147.1 GCA_030615505.1 Spirochaetales bacterium
AGCCTTTCGAGTTGCCTGTTCTTTATTAGGGTGATTTCCAGATTGTAATTCTGCAAGCATTTCTATTGAAGTATAAACATTTATTAGTTTCTTAGTGCTGCGGTCCCGCCAAGTGTCACAACTGATGTACGGCTCAACACAGCGCAGAAGACAGATCAGCCCATCGGTGTTGCTATCGAAATTCATAGGATATTAGGCACGGGGCTTTTGGAGTCCATTTATGAAGAGGCATTACAGAATCTGCGACATGGTCCGGCGTGATACCGGCCGCATTTATTGCCCCACGTGCTGAAGAGAGTTGAGCGTTCCATAGCAGGTATTGTATAACAGCTTAATCGTTCTTTTCCAGCAGCTTTTTCAAAACATCCGGCTTATCGGTGATAATTCCATCAACACCCCAGTCGATCAGGCGCTGCATGTGAAACTCATCGTTAACCGTCCAGGGGATAATCTTTAACCCTGCTCGGTGGGCTTCCTGTACATCCGCCTGGCTGATCTCTCTATAGTAGGGAGCAACGATGTCCGCCCCGAAGGCCTGCACGATAGGTACAATGCCTCCAAACTCATCATAATCAAGACCCGCCAGCCAGGGGGAGGCGCCTTTTGCGCCGGGCTGTAGATTGTAAGGGGCGCCGTTCAGGCTGAAGCTGCTCACCGTGAGACAGGCGATGTCAATCTCAGGGGCCCTCTGCTGAACCAACCTGAGCGATCGCCAGTCAAAGGACTGAACTGTTACCCGTTCTTCCATCCCGTACATCCGGATCAACTCCAGAACCAGGTCAACGAATTCATCCACAGCGATGGTGTACTCCGGAAATGGTGGATAGGTCTTGATTTCAATATTGAAACGGATAGAGCCTTCTCCCATCTCCCGGAACAGCTGGAAAGCCTCTCTGAGTGTGGGGATAGTCTCGCCCGGCACAGATACTTGCTCTCGGTGCTTGTAATAGTAGTTGGACCGGGGTTTCAGCTCACCTACCGTATAGGTCTTGAGCTCAGACAGTGTGAGATCTTTGATAAAGATCTCTTTACCGGGTGAGATAAATCGACCCTGACGGTTCTTAGTCAGATTGGGATTAAGCCGGGGATCGTGGGCTGCCACCACCACCCGGTCCTCAGTAACAGCTGTATCCAGTTCCAGGGTGGTCACGCCGAGCTCAGCGGCATACCGGAAGGCGGCCAGGGTGTTTTCCGGCCGCCTGTCTCGTCCGCCCCTGTGGGCCTGCAGGTCAAAACCAGGCGGCACCTCAGCAAAGACAGGGGAAACTACCATCATCAATAACAGCAGACTACTTTTCCGAGGCAAGGGCAAATCCTCTCATAAAGCTCTCCTGCATCACGAAAAAAACCACCAGCGGTGGGATCATGGTCATCACCACGCCGGCCATAATGATTCCCCAGTTGTTTATGGACTCGGTCTGAATCAGCATCTTGACCCCGATCTGCACCACCCGCATATGCTTGGAGTTGGTGGCCATCAGGGGCCAGAGGTACTGGTTCCAGATGTAGATGAACTCGATTACAATGAGGGCGCCTATGGTGTTCGCCGAGACGGGAATCAGGATCTGTAAGAGGTAGCGCATGGGTGAACAGCCGTCCATCTTGGCGGCATCGAGCAGCTCCATGGGCACCATTTTAAAACGTTGGATGAAGAGGAAGGTGCCGGTGGCACTGGCCAGAAAGGGTACGATCAGTCCCCAGTAGGTGTCGATCCACTTCAGCTTGCTCACAATATCGAAGAGGGCCACGATACGCACCGGGATGGGCAGCAGCAGGGTCACCAGGACAACGAAAAAGAGAATATTCTTCCCCTTGAATTTGAAATGGGTAAAGGCGAAGGCCGCCAGCAGGCTCATAATGATCTTTCCCAGGGTCACAATAATGGCGATAAAGGTGGAGTTGAGCATCATCCGGACCAGGTTCACGTTCTTCAGAGCCGCTCCGTAGTTGGAGAAATTACGGGATGGGGTGAATTTGGGGGGATAGGAAAACACCTCTGCCAGGGTCTGGGTGCTGATGATGATGGCCAGGAGAACCGGGGCGCATACGACAAGAACGGAAAAAATAATCAGGAAGTGCAGAGCGATCTTTTTTATTCTTTTTTTTGCCATAACTCTCCCTATTGATAGTGTACTTTCCGACCGGTGGTTCTGAACTGGATCAGGGTCAGACCAACCACCAGTGTAAACAGAATAAAAGACTCCGCCGCGGCATAACCGATCTTATGGTTGACAAAAAAATCCTGGTAGAGCTGGTAGATCAGGATGTTGGTGGCATTGGCCGGTCCCCCTTCGGTCAAGACATCTATCAGGCCGAAGGAGGAGAAGTAGGAGTAGATCAGGTTCATGATCAGTAGGAAAAAGGTGGTCGGCGAAAGCAGCGGAAAAGTGATGATCCAGAAACGCCTGACCGGTCCGGCCCCATCGATGGAAGCGGCTTCCAGGGATTCCCGCTGAACGTTCTGCAGCCCCGTAAGGTAGAAGATGATGTTGTACCCCAGGTTCTTCCAGGTGGCGGCCATAGTGATGATGACTATGGCCAGCGAGCCGCTGGTGAGCCATTCCGGCTCCACTCCAAGAATGACCTCTGAAAGGTAAAGCATGTAACCATTGACCGGATTGAAGAGGAAGCGGAATAATGCCCCTGCTATTGCCGGAGACAGGGCGTAGGGCCAGATCAAAAGCGATCGGTAGATTTTTTGCCCTTTGAGTTTCTGGTTGAGCAGCACGGCAATCATCATGGAAAGGAACAGGCCGATAACGACCACTGAAAGCGAGAATAAAAAGGAGATCCAGAAACTGTGTAAATAGTCGGCACTACCGAAGAGCTTCCTGAAATTGTAAAACCCGGCAAAGATCTTCCTGATACCGAAGGGGTGCACCTTGTACAGACTCAAACGGAAGGTCTCAAAGGCCGGGTAGAAGAGGAAGGCGATCAGAATAACATACGTAGGCAGAAGCAGCAAGTACGGAAGCCACTTGCCCTTAAAGTAGGACTGCATGTACACCTCCAAAAAAAGTGGCTGCAGATTACTCTGCAGCCACTTACGATCAGTGAAGCCTACTGGTTGAGCTCGTTCCACTCCTTCATGGCTTCATCCGATTTTGCTCCAGCCTCATCCAGCGTTTCTTTGACGGTTTTTTCACCGGCATAGACCCTCTGGATGCCCGTCTCCACCAGCTTGCGGAGCTCCGGGAACACGCCGATAAGCGCGCCGGCCGTGTTGTACGTATAGGGGCTCTCCAGGAGCTGGTTAAAGGCAACGAGGAAGTTGGGGTTCTCTCTGAACCAGCCCTCTTTCTCCAGCGCCTTCATGGCTGTCTTGCGCACCGGGAAGTAACCCGTGCCCTTGTGCCACTTCTTCTGGGCGTCATCTTCAGAGATGTACTTGACAAGCTTCAGGGCAGCGTAAAGCTCCGCGTCGGGATGACCACTGGAGATCCAGAGGGTCCCTCCGCCTATGGTCACCCCACCCTTGGCGCCGACCGGCCGCGGCATAAAGCCTGTGCCCATCTCCCATCCCTTCTCGTCCAGCAGATTGGTGAGCTTGTTCACATCCGAGGTGGAGGACATGACCATGGCCACCTCTCCGGAGCCGAAGGCGGCCCGGTGGTTGGACCACCCCGGACCTACATCGAGGAAGATTCCGTCCCGTTCCATGCCGGTCCACCACTCTGCGATGGTCTGGCCGGCTTCCTGATTGAACAGAGCCTTGGTGGGGAAGGTCCCTGTTCTGCCATTGTCGTTATTCACAAGAGGAGCGTCCATGATGCAGTGGAACTGCTCGAAGTACCAGCAGTTCAGGTTCCAGGTGATCGGCGCTTTAAGATCCAGCCCGGAGCCCTTCAGCTTCTTTCCCACCTCTATTACGGCGTCAAAAGTAGCGGGTGCTTTGTCCGGCAGCCCAGCCTGTTTGAAGAAACTCTTGTTGTAGTACAAAAGCGGTGTAGAGGAGTTGAAGGGCATGGAGTAGTGCTTACCGCTGATGGTGTAGTAGTTGCTGACCGGAGAAAAGAAGGCATCCCAGTCGATTTCTTCCCACCTGGTCAGGTCCCCGATGGGGGTAACCATACCGCTATTAGCCATGCCCAGGGTGCCGATCTCGTACAGGTGGAACACGTGGGGGGGATTGCCGGCCCTGAACGCAGCCGTGGTCTTGTTCAGGGTGTCGTTGTAGGAGCCGGTGTACTGGACTACTACGTTGATGTTCGGGTTCTGCTTCATGAAGGATTCAACGATCCCCTCGATGAGCTGGATCCGTTCTCCACTCATGGCGTGCCACATTTCCACGGAGACCGTACCGGTGATTTCCGGTGCTTCCTGGCCGCCTGCTGCAAAAATAACGGAAGGCAGGAACAAAATGAGTAAGATCAGACCGAAACGAAAGACTCTGTGTCTCATAAGAAACCTCCTTGAGATTTTTTTATCCACTTACAATTGTAGACTGATTCCAGCGGATGTCAAATTTTTTATGGTTAACTTCATACGGTTTGAACCAATATCTTGGTACGAAGAAACTGCTTATTCTTTGTGATGCTGGGGGCAGCAACGGTTATCGTCCCCGTTTATGGAATCCTGAAAAAAAACTAAAGCAGGACAACGATCTTCGACTGTCCTGGAAATCTATCAGAACAGGCGGATTCAGCGGTTTTGATCTGATGCTCAGGGAATCCCGGGAAGGGGCTATTCGTATTGATACTGCACTTGTTCAATGTGAGATAAAAATACAAAAGATCGAACTGGAAGATATTGTATTCGAAACCGGTGGTCCTGGCAGGCGGATAACCCATACTATGTGCGTTTAGTCCAGGAGGATTGGCATGTGGCCTGGCCCAGCCCGATCTACCTGGTGTGTGGGTAAGATCATAAGGCAGAACTCTTTTCGTCTGTTCTGAAAATGGCTGCCAGCTTTGCTGTTTCCTTTAAGCCGCTGCCCGTCAGAATTAAGACAGCCCCCTCTCTCTCCTTCTGCTCCAGCTTAAACCATCCCGCCAGCACCGAGGCTGAGGTTGGTTCCACAAAAATACCCTTTGAAAACAGATAAGCTCCGGCTGAAACGATCTCCTTATCAGTAACAGAAACCGTTTCCCCCCCTGTGTCTCTGATGGCGTATAGTACCGCTTTAGCTCGAGGAGGTCTCTGGACTGCAATCCCCTCCGCAACTGTAGGCAGGGACTCTATTTCTGCAAAATCATCCAGATTCCTAATGAATGCAGTATGAATAGGAGAGCATTTCTCGCTCTGAACCCCGATTAGGCGGGGCATCCGCTTAGTAAAACCCCAGGCTTTGAGGGATCCGAAGCCGCGATGCAGACCTTCCAGCAGGCCGCCTGAGCCTACAGGGGTGATAATCGACGGGGGAATCTCTCCTCCAAGCTGTTCCCAGATCTCAAAAGCAATGGATTGGAGACCCATAATAAAAAAGGGATTCCACAGATGACTGGCATAGAAGGATTTTTCAGATGCTTTTATGGCTGCATCATTGGCATCCTGCCTTTTGCCCGGTACTTTTATCACCTCTGCCCCGTAGGATTTTATCTGAACGAGCTTCCCATCTGGAGTGTGGTCTGGTGTAAACACGGTACACTTTATCCCTGCTGAAGCCGCATAGGCTGAAACAGCGGCTCCCGCATTTCCAGAAGAATCCTCAACAATACCCAAGACCCCGTTATTTTTTAAAAGAGACACCAGGACACTGGCCCCCCTGTCCTTAAATGCTCCTGTAGGCTGCATGAAATCCAGCTTGAAAGCAATACTGTGCCCGTTAACCTTTCTCTTTATCAGGGGTGTGAGACCCTCGCCTAAAGAAACGGGATCCATATCGCGGGGAAGGGCAAAAGCTTCCCTGTATCGCCATATGCTGTGACCCCTGCGGATCAGCTCATCTACGGGAAAAGGCTCTGAGCCCTCCACATTCAGGAAACCTCCGCAGATGCAGCGAAATATCCTATCCTGCACCGAAAACCCTTTCTTGCAGGTGTAAAATCTATATTTCATTATTCCCTTTTAAATATTCAAAGCTCTCCGCCGGATTAGTTATTATGGAATGGAGCCGCCTTGTTTGTATATACTTACCATTATATCTGAGTCTTATTTATACCTGATTCCAGTTATTCTCCTATGGGCCAGTACGCTCCTTATAGTCACGGAACTGTCAAAATCCCTGCCTATCCTGGAGATAAACTTGGTAGTCTGCGGTTTTGAGGAGAAACTATGGTCCGACTACACGGTAACCAGCTACGCTTCCGGGAAGACCTACCGGGTCGCTCTCCGCGGATGGGTAGAAAGAGTAACCTAACAGAGCAGAGAAACGGTTCAAACGTTTAAGAATATCCTTTCAGATTGTATTCTGTATTGGATAATCTCGCAGGCGTTCTCAGCAGAATTGCCATGAGGGCGAACGAGCAGAAGAATCTTAATTAATATTAGTACATCTGCTTACGAAAATGCAGGGTTTTCAGAGCTTCCCGGGTTAGAGAGATAAGTTTATCTCCATAGGAAGCGGCTCTTTCACCCTGCCCCCAGAGTGTTGTTAACAGGGCTGTAATATTCTCTTCTGTTAACTCATCCGGTGTTTTAGGCAGAGGCGCTAATGAACGATTGATATCTTTCCTTCGAATCATCATTGAGATAATCCCTGCGGCTGCTCCTAAAGCCAGGTTCTTCGGTTCTATGCCGTTCTCCAAAGCTAAAACCATAGTACCGTAAAGTCTGTCTTCAATGCCGAGCTTACGCGCATGATCGCGGCCGACCCGCTCGACTAAGTCGTTGAGATTGGGATTGATCATTCTTTTCAACAGGTCATCGGCATAGTCCCGGTACCCCTCTTCAGTGAATAAGGAATCATGGAGCTTTTCATGGCGCTTTATAAGTGCAGCCCCTGATTCTTCTATAAAGGCTCTGCGGGCAATCTCCATAATATATGCGTCTTTACCTGCATCAGCTATTGTATAATAGCCCTTTATATCAGCTAAATAGGCAATCAAGGCATGAATCGCATTGTGTCCGAAGAGCTTTGCCTCTTCAAATGGCAGAAGATCCCCTTTCTCAACGAATACATCAATACCCCGCCTGTAGCCCTTTAACAATACTCGTGAAACTAAAATCCTGTTAAACTCCTCCACCAAGACCGCCCTCGGAATTTCAGGTGTGATGGTGGCAAGAGACATTCTTTCAATTGTTTCCTGATCCGTAATAACCCCGCTCATCTTACCAATAACGGTGTTGAGTACCTGAAATTCTTTGAGCCTTACCTCATGTATTTCCTGAGATATATGCCCTAAAAGGATTTCCGCCGCACGGTTGTTGTTCTCGGCTGTATATATAATCGTTGGCAGGGTTCGATCTCTTTGTAATAAGCCCTGTCTAATAGCACTTACAACACTAATTTTGTCCCCTGCTGAGTAAACATTGACACTGGGCAGAGCTGTGCAAATCTCATCAGATTCACTTACAGCATCGACTACTTTTTTAAATCCTTCCGGCTCTAAAGTATTGAATATCTCCATACCTTCCACTGTGAACTGATCAATGCAATTTTTCCGGGCAATATTGATAGAATAGCAGCCCCTGTTGCTCTTCACCGCATCAACAAGCTCCCGGTCAATATCAGCGACTACGAAGCGTGAGAAATTTTTTGACATATAGGCTTCATATAAAAATAAGGCGCTTTGAATAGGTCCGAATCCGAAACCTATAAATGTCTTTTTTAGGCTGCCTGCCATTCACTAACTTCTTTTAGTTATATTCTGTATGAATATATTTTTTAGATGAAAAACTTGCAACCTCCTTCTTGCGGTTTTATATTGATACAAGCTGCGGATAGAACTATAGTCTATTTAGGAAAAGAATTATGAAGAGGAAAATCATTTGTATATTTCTGATTTTGCTCACCTTCCTGCTCTATGGGGAAGAGGACATCGAGGAAATATTACGGCGGGGTATCCGCGATATTGAGAAAAACATCCGGGAGCGCATTGTTGTCAGCTTCGGGAATTTCACTTATTCAGACAAGGAAATTGGCAGCAGCTTCTCTAAATACATAGAGAATCAATTAAATCTTGTGCTGACCGATAATGAAAAATTCGAAGTTTTTGCCAGAGAAAAGCTTGAAGAGATCTTAGAGGCAATTGAGCTCAGTCTGAGCGATCTTAGTGATCCGAAAAACGCTGTACAGGTAGGAAAATTAAAAGGATTTCAAGGTATCTTTTCCGGGCGGTATTTTGATACTGCAGAATCAGTTACAGTATATTTAGACCTTATAAGCGTAGAAACAGGAACCTATATTGGGCGAACAAAAGTATCTGTTCCGAAAAGTATTATTCCTGCTTCAATTTCACTTTTTCCGAATAATTACAGTAATGCGCTCTTTGTTTTAGATGAGCTTTCAGAAGTAGAGAATGCTAATAATCAAGAATTTATCGTTAAGGCATGGACATTACGGGGGAATGGGGGAACTTATATAGATGGGGAGGAACTGGTTATCAATTTTTATACAAACAGGGACTGCTACATCAAACTGTATCATATTGATGTCAATAAAAAAATGCAGCTCATATTCCCGAATGAGTTTTGCT
>JAUWZD010000164.1 GCA_030615505.1 Spirochaetales bacterium
TATCTACAATTTAGATCCAAAAGTTCGCTTCTGGTCTACACCTCCTGTTCATGGTATTTTAAGAGAGTCAGTCGTTCATCCCACTTCCTTCACTTTCAAGCTTCCTGAAAATATTAGCTTTGGAGAAGGAGCTATGGTGGAACCGTTAGCCATCGGTATGCATGCTGCCAGTAAGGCCCAGATTAAACCTGGAGATGTTGCTTTAGTAATTGGAGCGGGTACCATCGGTATTGTAACAGCATTAACCGCACTGGCAGGCGGATGCAGCAAAATTATTCTATCTGATATAAAGCAGGAGAAGCTGGATCTGGCTTCTGCTCTCGGTCCCATTATCCCTGTGAATGTTCAAAAGCAAAATCTCACTGAAACAGTGCTTGAGCTTACCGGAGGCTGGGGAGCCGATATTGTCTTTGAAGCAAGCGGAAGCCTAAAGGCTGCTTCAAATATTTTTAAGCCCCTCTGTCCCGGTGGGCGGGTCATTTATATAGGCCTTCCGGGAAAACCGGTTCCCATTGATATCGCCTATGCTTCAACAAAGGAAGCCCAGATTAAAACAATTTTTCGATATGCCCATGTTTATCCTAAAGCCATAGCTTTAATGGAATCCGGAAAGATTAATTTAAAGCCCCTGATTACCGATACATACTCCTTTAAGGACAGCATCAAAGCCTTTGAGTATGCCTGTAACATGAAACCCTCCAGCGTTAAAATTCAGATTATTATTGATACATGACCGGGCCAGGAAGAATAATATAAATGGGGATTGAACGTCATAACAAACTGGAATGCGATATCCTGGTAGCCGGAGGTGGTGCTGCTGGTGTGCCATGTGCTCTGGCGGCTGCTCGAAATGGCGCGAAAGTCATTCTCTGCCAGGACCGTCCTGTTCTGGGTGGCAACTCCTCCTCAGAGATCCGCTTGAGCATTGCAGGAGCAGATGCTTGCGGTAAGCGTGGAATCCCTCTTAAGATTGAAGCACGGGAAGGTGGAATTCTTGAGGAGATCAGGCTGGAAAGCGCTTATCGTAATGCACAACGTAGTGCAACTATGTGGGACTTAATTATGTACGAGAAATGCTATGAAGAGCCTAATCTAAAACTCATGCTTAATACAGTGGTAGACGGCACAGAGCTATCCGACAGTTTCATTGTTGCTGCTCATGCAACAAGGGCATCAACAGAAGACAAGTTTAGTATCACAGCAAAGACCTTCATCGATTGTACCGGCGATGGCCGTCTCGGAGCTGAGGCAGGGGCACAATATTCCGAGGGTCGTGAAGCCAGCTCAACATTCGGTGAATCCAGGGCTGTCAAGACTGCAGATGGATACCGTTTGGGCAGTTCCCTACTTTTTATGGCACGGGATATGGGCCACCCGGTACCCTTCCTGCCCCCGAAGTTCGCCCGAAAGTTCAGTGAAGATGACCTGAAACTGAGGTCCCATAAACACCTGGAATACGGATACTGGTGGATTGAATGGGGCGGCACCATGGACACCATTAGGGACAATGAGCAAATTAAACACGAGCTTCTGGCAATCCTGATGGGCGTATGGGACCACATTAAGAATGGCGGAGACCATGGTGCTGATAATTGGGCTTTGACCTGGTTCGGTTTCGTGCCGGGCAAGCGCGAAAGTCGCCGTTTTTTTGGACAATATCGACTCAAGCAGACTGACATAGAAGAAGCCATAAACTTCCCTGATACAATAGCATACGGTGGATGGGCATTGGATACACATCCGCCACAGGGTATCGATGCTTTAGGCGTACACCCAGGTACCGATGCTTTGTCAGAATATACCGAACACCTCTATAGCATTCCATTAAGAGCCTGTGTAAGCGTAAACATCCACAACCTGATGTTCGCTGGACGCAACATCTCTGCAAGCCACATTGCTTTTTCTTCCACTCGAATCATGGCAACATGTGCGGTTATTGGTCAGGGCGTGGGCACAGCCGCTGTCTTAGGAATTACCAATGGAATAATTCCCCTGGACATGGCCAATGACCAAAAATTCATGGAGAGTGTCCAGCAGCAATTGCTGCTGGATGATTGCTTTATACCTGGTGTATCTAATACGGACAGCCGTGATATGGCCAGGAATGCACACATAACCGCATCGAGCTATCAGGAAAAAGGAAGTCCTGCTAATATCATATCCGGCGAAACACGAGCTGTTTTCGGTAAAAACGGCGTAAAGTCTGGTATGACGATAAAGGGTACCCATAGGTGGATGAGTGATCCTGCAGCAGGCTTCCCCGCATGGATTAATCTTGAATGGATGCAGCCGGTAGAGATAGGCTTTATTCAGATAATTTTTGACACCGGAATGCATCGTGCGCTGACTCAATCGCACGCTGCCGATTTCTATGGGTCTAAGATGCACTGGGGACCTCAACCCGAGACTGTAAAAAATTACCGACTCCTTTATTCAGGTGAGAACGGTAAGATGATTGAACTTGCCATAGAACGTAATAACTACCAGCGTCGCCGTATACACAGTTTTAAACCAGTTCATATGAAGCAATTACGCTTTATAGCGGAAGCCGCATGGGGTCTTGATCACGCCCATGTAATTGAGATTCGCTGCTACCTTCGTTAGAATGCTTTATTCCGCTTTCGATATTCCATTGGGGATAAACCCATTGAACTTGAAAAAATCTTTGAAAAATAGTTTGAATCATTAAAACCAACTGCAAATGCAATGTCGGTTATACTGGCATCCGAGTCCTGTAAATATATAACAGCATGTTTAATTCTTATATTATTAATATAAGTTTTTATGTTTACTCCCATTCTTTTCTTAAATGTGTGGTTTAAATAGGACTCGCTGCAATAGCAATTTTTTGAAATATCATCTACTGAAAGGGCTGCACTGAAATTATGATTAATATAGTCCAATACTTTCAATATGATTCTGTCTTCGTTCGTTGGAATAGCTTTTATTACTGATATCTTATCCTTCAATTTGTATCTTTTATACCGCATCGCAAAAAATTGTATAACATCTTTAAATATTTCCATTAACGCCCCGGGAGCTGCATCAATATCCTGTGTAGAGTGATAATAGTGACTCGAAGCTAAATTTTTCCTCAATTCTGATTTCTGAGCAACTTTTGCAATGTAAGAATCAACTATTTCCTCCTTTTCACGGAAGAGTCCAACACAGATACACCCGATTGCTTCTTTGTTATAAATAATGGGTACTATGTATTCACCTATTCCGGCATGGCATACTCTGTAGTAGGGTTGTTTATTAATTTTAAGCTTATCCTGAATCTGCTCCATCGAAGATAAACATTTAGAGTATAGCTTATCGTCTGATTTTATAAACATACAGTAAGGGCAGTTATGAAACATGTATGGAAGAACCGCTTTTGTAAGTTCAGTATCCTTCAAGAAAAAATTACAGAAATCTTTAAGAGTGATCTTTATATTGTATCTCTTCTCTATGAAATAGAGATAATTATAAAGAGAAAAACCGTCGTTTATTTCAATTTTCATCTTTTAAGCTCTATACACCAGCATCTTACCAAATTTATTATTTATCTGCCAGTTATGCACTGTATTAGACGCCGCGAATTGACCATAAAACTCTGCAGAATTTTACAGTTATCTTGCTGAAGTTTTAAGGCAATGAATTGAAATTAGATGAGAATTATTAAATCATGATAATGAAAGGATGCTCAATGTATAAAAGCAATAAGTTTCAGCCGCTGTCAGACATTATATTCTGTGATGATTTTGATGAGGGATTAAACGGATGGGTAGTATTAACTCCAAATTTCAGACAAGATGCTATGGAATATTTTCCCGTTCTACAGGGGATGGCTGACCTTGGACCGCCTATGCTGAGCTCTGCAACCTTCAGTTATGTTGGAACGCATGGATCGATGAACGGTACGTATTCTATGAAAATAGGTACACGCCCTACTGCCGGTAAAGCATTTGAGCATCCGGTTCCGGGGAGTATTGGCCATGCTATCAAACGGCTTACCTTTATAAAAAGGCAGTTCTTAAAAGCTGAAATGTGGTATACATTTAAGCCCGAACAGGATCGTCCTGGATTAGGTGAAAATGACATCAGGGCTTTTG
>JAUWZD010000159.1 GCA_030615505.1 Spirochaetales bacterium
AAAAACGTTATCGGTGGACGGCTGAAACAGGGAGGGATGACCTGGTCACAGTCAGGTGCTGACGGAATGCTCCAGATCAGATCCGCAATATCCAGCGCCCGATTCCTCACTGATTTCCGGAGCACTCTGCCAAATGCGGCCCAAACACCACTTTACCTACTTTTTGAAAGCGCTCCCTTGGCTCGCCAGGTTAAATAGCTAAAAAATGCTCCAACTTGCAGCCGATGAGAATTTCAACAACATTCTCGAGAGAGAATGGGAAGGTCAGATACTCTACCTACCGTTGAAATAGCGTGTTTGGGAAGCAGCAAGTTGGGATTCGAAAGCAATACATACACCAGCCCTCTTTGCCTCCGGCTGTTTGATTTTTCCCGAACTCTGAAGTATCATCTTCTTCAAGCAAAATTAAACTTGAATTTAGATATTGCCAAAGCCCGCCAGTTTGTTACAGAAAAAGAGCGTAAGATGTGGGAAAAATTAAAGATAGCCCTGAAGCAGGCTCAAGCGGATTTTCAGAGAATTACTTAACTGATAATTGAAAAGCACGATCCTGCCGGGATCTATCAATGGGGATCGCTTCTCCATGAGGAATACTTCTCTGAGATTTCCGATATCGACATCGCCTTAGAAGGTGTAACTTCGGCCGAGACTTTTTTCAAGCTTTATGGCGATGCAATGAAGATGACTGACTTTCCTCTGGATATCGTGCAGATGGAAAAAATCGAGCCCGGGTTCAAGGAAAGCATAATAATGAGGGGAAAACTCATTTATGAAAAGAAATAAGGCTGTTATCGATCTTATCAAAATAATCGATAAGAAGCGGAGTGTTCTCCAACGCATAGATAACTTCTATACCGATTTTCTCAACACGCAGGACCGTACTCAGAGGGATGTTCCACAGGCAATAGTCATTGCAGATATCCTGTCCAACTACTACACGTGTGTGGAAACTATCTTTTTTAGAATATTGCAATTTTTTCAAAATACGCTCAGGGAAAACAAATGGCATCAGGATCTGCTGGAAAGTATGAACCTGGAAATCGATGACATGCGGGAGGCTGTGATCTCCGATGAGACCTACCGTAATCTCCTGGAGCTGCTTAAATTTCGTTATTTTAAAAGATACTATTTTGAGTTTGAATATGACTGGGATAAGTTGGAATTTCTGCAGAAAAAATATAATAAGGTAAAAGAAATATTGAACAAAGATCTGGATAACTTTACAGATTTTTTACGATTGTTACTATTATGATATGGAACGCAGAAATAAAATTATTTATTGTGGTGGGTTTCTTCCAGGCACTATCCTTTATTTATACTCCTCTTCAATTATCGATGCCCGGATCACAGCCTCAGATGAGTTTCTCTACCCAACCTAGGTGGAGCTTTCTGTGGATACCGGCTGCCATCAATATACTTTCAATCTCGAACCCACAAACTACCTGATCGTCTCTAAATTATCATAAGAAAGAATCTTCTCATCTTGTGTTACCAGGGGGGCCCCTAAGGATCTTGCAGTCGCAATAATTATGCAGTCTGCCGGATCGGAATGTAACAGCTCATTAAGATCAACTGCCAGTCTTGCAATATCATTATCAACCGGAACAAATCGGAAAAAAGATTGACGTTCACACTTTTTAATCCAAAGAAAAGCAGGGATCTTAAATTTTAATCGTCCCTTTTTCTCAAGCATATATATTTCCCATGAGCTGATGCTTGAAATATACACTGAATCATTTTGCTTTGCTTTTTCAATTGCCTGTAATGCATTTGGGGATAAAATATCCGGGCTATCAATATACCAGATCCATATATGGGTATCTAAAACAATCATGTTTGGGCATTCCATTGTTCATCTAAAGGCTCATATGGATTATCATATTTTTCCACCAAATTCCTCAATTCCATGATTTCTTTTTCATCATTTTTTTCATAAGGAACAATTTTTAGTACGGGTTTACCGTGGTCTGTTATATATATTTCCTTATGTGTCTTCTCCACCATCCGGAAATATTCAAAAGCTTTAGGCTTGAAGCTTGATTTTGAAACTAATATTGCCATAATGAACTCCTAAAAATGAACTATGGTAATAATACCATGATTCTAAATAAAGATCAAGAAGCCAAATTAAACTGTAAATATTTTATGCCAACTGACGGAAAAAACGAGCGGCTTACCGAAATTCCCTGGATCAACTTGGAAGATACAGGATTTGTCTTTATATAAATATAGGTCTATAATGATCACAGCAAGACAGTTCAGGATGATTGGCCATTTCCTTTTCTACTCCTACCTGAAATTCCACCCATTCTCTTGATTTCCTGGCTATCCGTTGATTTAAGTTTTACTATCAATCTATCAGTGTTTCTCCTTCCCGGGCAATAACTATAGCCCCAGATTCCTCCAGCGTGCGAATTACATTAACGATTCGCTGCTGGGCTGCTTCGACATCGCTAAGTTTTACACGGCCTATCTCTTCAAGATCCGACTGTAACTTTACCCGTTCAGATTCACCCTTGGTGCTAAAGATTTTTTCTTTTACTCTTTCATCCACTGCTTTCAAAGCGAGTGCCAGATCATGCCTCTCTATATTTTTAAGGACGGCCTGAATCGTATTTCTATCCAGGAGCATCATATCTTCAAAGACAAACATACTGGCTTTGATCTCCTCAGCCAGTGAAGGATTCTTCTTCTCCAGGGACTCAATAACCTGCTTCTCAAGGCTTCTGCTGGATATGTTTAGGATCTCGGCAGCGGTGTCTACCCCACCTGATGTTGTATACTCATCGGCACTGGAAGTTGTTATCTTTTCCTCAACGACTTTTTCCACTTTTTTCAGAACCTCAGGCGGGATCCTGTCCATAGTTGCGATGCGCTCAACCACATCGATACAAAGCGTTTCATCTAGTTTTGAGAGGATATGGGCAGCTAAATCGGAATCAAAGTATGAGAGAATCATAGCCATGGTCTGAGGATGTTCCTGTGATATCAACGTATGAAGTAACTCAACATCTGTCGTACGAACAAATCCAAATGGTTTACGCCTGGCCACGCTGGGCATCTCATCAGGCTTGATTTCTTGTGTAGCAAAATAGAATTGATCACTAAGCTCGTCCTGTTTGTTTCTGATTTTGAGAATTGAATTGTTCAGCTCTTGTATCCGATCCTGAATCTCATGCTTAAGACCCTCAATCGGCACCAGGATTAAACGATTTAGCTCCTCTAGTTTCTCTTTGCCGGTATCAAGGGAACCTAGAATGATGCGCTTGCTCTCGCCGGAGGGCTCAATCGACTCGACAATAAACTCAAAGTTATTCCCGGTTTTTGGTCCAACTGTTTCCAGCTTAATTACCGGATACTCTCCGGCCAATAGAAAGGCTTTCCCAAGATCAAAATGAGGCAGCTTGATTAGGCTGTTCTTCTCCAGGATGCCAAGATCCTTTAGAGAAAGATCTTCTGCTTCAAAAAAAACCCGGGCTTCAACTTTCAGGTTCCCGAGTGTGGACGGTGGAATTCGCTGTTTTCTCTCACCCCGAATCGATGAATACCAGTATTGGGCTGAAAGCTTCGGAATTAAAGGCTCCAGGGTTAAGAAGGGAACGCAAATATTAATCATGCCTTCTGCTTCGCCGACTTTCGCCTGTAGGGTTACGAGCACCACCATCTCCGATGGCGGAACGATCTGGGCGAACATGGAATTAGTTTCAATACCGCCCAGGCTGGGTTTTAGATCAATAATCGTACTCCAGGCTTCCCCTAAATGATGGAGGATCCGGTTGATGATCCCCTCCAGCACCACAAACTCAATATCCGTATGGTCCCTGGTAAATCCTGCGCTTCTGCCTTTGCCTCCAAAGATCCGGTCGATAATGGCGAAGCTGATCGTAGGGTCGATCTCCAGGATTGCTGCGCCCTTTAACGGAGGCATTTCCACTATGGCCAGGGTTGTCGGGTGGTTGGGGATTGTTTGAATGAACTCCTGATAGGTCATCTGGTCTACTAAGGAGACATTGACCTGAATTAACTGCCGCAGCATAGCGGACAATCCGGTTGTGATCAAGCGCGCAAAGGTTTCATGCATGACCGCGAGGGTCCGGATTTGATCCTTGGAGAATTTATCCGGGCGCTTGAAGTCGTAGATCATGAGCCTGTACTCGGTATCCGGACGGATATTCTTGCCGATTATCTCAGAGCCTTTAATCATCTTACCGCAGCTCATCTCTCTCCTCCTCTTTACCCAGGATTTGGGTGACCCGTATACCGAAGTTCTCGTCGATAACCACCACCTCGCCCCAGGCGATCTGTTCTCCGGCGGCTAACATACGAACAGGCTCGCCTGCCAGGCTATCTAATGTGATAATCGTGCCTTCCCCAAGATAAGCGAGCTGCTCCAGCCGAAGCTCGGTTTCTCCGATGACGACCTGAATCGGTACCCTTACTTCTTTGACCTGCCCCTCGTTCCTCGTAGTTTTCATACTGCTCCCCCCTTTCCAATTTTTTCCAGCACTTTAAAATTGTATTCACCCTTTCTCCTGATAATCTTGCCTCGAGCTAGAATCTGGCCACCTACTTCGAGCTCGCAGAGTTCCTCTTGCTTTGGAATTGGACCGTATTTCTGCTTCTCTCGTATGGCAAGGACTTCTCTGGGAGTCAGAGAAGTCCTCTGAATAATAATTCTGCTTCTTAGTTTAACCTTTTCTGCAATTGATGAGTTTTCGAAGAATGATTTCAAAGGTTCATCCATAACTGCCTCCTGGTTTTTCTTAAATATACTTAAAAACACAACAATCATTTTAGCTTTGGCGAGAGCAGAAATCCAACACTATCTTGCTAAGATGGACACTATTTTTACTTTTTGATGAATTTTCTGTACTCCCGCGGTGACATATTCATTATCTTACGGAAGTAGCGATTAAAGAATGAAATATTGTTGTAGCCAACGGAAAAGGCTATATCGATAATAGTATCCTCCGTTCTCTTAAGGAGTCCACACGCTTTCTGGACTCTGATACGATTGATGAACTCAAAGACGGGAACGCCTGTTTTTTCCCTGAAGAGCCTGGAAAAGTAGCTCGGGGCAAGTCCGCAAAGGTTAGCTAAAAAAGGGAGCGAGAAATTATATGCGTATTGCATTTTAATATATTCAGTTGCGATCTCGATACTTAAGCTGCCCCTTTTAATTCTTTCGGAATCGATTTGGGGCAGCGATCGATATAGAGAGAGGAGAATCTCAATGAACTTGAGACGGATCATTTCCTGGTAATTCGGACTTTTTTCCACATACTCGTGTAATACTTGAGATAGAATCGCCCTGATAATTGAGGCTGTCTCTTTTGATAACTTGTAACACATGATCCTATTGGGACGCCCCCTGTTAAAAACGCTTAGATCGAACAAATTGAAGAATCGTTCCCGCCAGGAATCGAAATCCGGATGATCTAAAAATCTCTCGTGAAACATGATCTGTAACATCTTAATTGGAGATACAACGGTCAGCTCATCTGCCCTATAAGGAGCTATAAGGATCAGATGGTTTTCCCTGATCATTTTTTTTCGATCTCTTTCACGGTGGAGGATAGCGCCTTGAAGCAATAGTATTATCTGGTACAGTTCGCTTGAGCCGACGCTTAAGCAACTGCTTCTAAGGGTTAAAACCTCTCTGATCGAAAACGGGAATAATATGTCTGGGTTTTGATTGAGCTTAACAATAATATATTAATTATAAACCATTAAGCTAATCAGTCTAACACTATTTTATC
>JAUWZD010000061.1 GCA_030615505.1 Spirochaetales bacterium
ATATTCCCAGAAGATGAGAAGATAGATCCTCCTTTTGTTCCCTTAAGCCCGGAAGTTATGGCCCAGGGCGGCGCATTTGTAGCCAATGCCCACGGATATAACGCCCTATTCTATAATCCGGCCGGTTTTGCTATGCCCGGGAGATCTTTCACTGTTATCAGTTCATCTGCCTGGATTCATGCGAATCCGTCTAGGTTTTTCCAGGCTGTAACTGCAGACGGATCGGATGAGCTTGCCGATTTTGTTGATGAAGCAATTACCAGCGGGGGTTTGGGATTCGGATTCTCAGGAGGCGTAGCTTTTGTTGGAAAGGGTCTTGGCCTGGGCACTGTATTAAATGTGGATTCCTATCTTTACGGGCCCACGCCTATCCAAGCTTCCGGCAATATCCATGCAACGGTAGCTTTTATTGGTGGGCTTGCACTTCCTGTGAATCTCTTCGGAATCAAATTTATCCTTGGTGCGGATCTGCGGCCCATGATCCGAGTGATAGCCCCCCTGGACTGCACAGGCGCCTTTGATATTCTGAATGCCGTCAGAACGGGCGGGGATCCACTTGCGGCCCTCAACTCAGTAGACGCCATGCACGGCTTTGGTCTGGGTATCGACCTGGGTGGTATTGTCGAGCTGGGCAGGTTAAAGCTTGGGCTTTCAGTTCGTGATTTTTTAGGAACCCCATTTTCATATACTCAAAACAATTTTGAAGATATCCTTAGCTCTTTACGGAAATCCCTTACTTTCCCTAAAGGCGGAAGCAGTGTATCGGGCTATTCGATTCCCATGGATATAACCATAGGAGCAGCCTATCATCCTGATTTCGGCTCGTTGAAACGCTTTATCGATCCGGTAGTGCATGCCGATCTTAGTAATCTAGTGGGCTTTGTTCAGGATAGTCGTTCTCCGTGGACCCATCTTCATATTGGCACCGAAATTGAGCTCCTTTCTCTCTTTAAATTAAGAGCAGGATTAAATCAGGGCTACATTACCATAGGCGGCGGCTTCGAACTGTTATTTATGGATCTAAATTGGGCTTTATTTGCTCGGGAGATGGGAGAGAATTTTGGTGACAGAAAGAGTTCAGGTTTGACTGTTGAAGCAGCCATTCGATTTTAATAAAGTTAAGTCTGTGGAAGGATTATCTATATAAAGCTATCTTTGCCGATAATGGAGGTAGAGAAATGAAAAGAGTATTCAGCTTGTTGGTATTGTCTGCCCTTTTATCACTCTTACTGGCAGCTTGTCAGGCCGTATTCACATACAGTCCCTTAAGCTTTCTTCAGCGGGACCCGGCAAACCTGCCCCTGGAACAGAAGATGGAATGGGCCAGGGCGGCTTTAGCCGGCGGCGATACTGAGGCGATAGAGAAGGCCTATGATGCGCTTAAAGATGATGCTTCAGGGTCTACAGATGCGGAGCTCACGCTCCTGACAGCAACTCTGGCCATGAATTTATCCGGCTTGCCTAATTTGGCATTTGAGATGCTGCAGGAAAATATTGATTTTAATGATGAGACCGATTTGGATAATTTTTTTCAGACCCTTCAATCTTCTTATATGCTTGAGGCGGCAGTATTTTACAATGCTACTTTAACAAACGATCCGGATGAGCTTAATGCTACGGAATTTCTGCTGGGCAGCGCCTGTCTCCTATATGAAGCGGCTGATGGAAATGGAGGCACATTAACCGGTCTTGTGCAAGCTGATATTATCGATGCTCAAACATTTGTTGATACCGGTCTGGCCGCTAATCCTGGTAATCAGTTCCTTACGAAGTTCAATGATTTTCTAGACAGTTTTTAATTCCTACGGAGGTTCCAGATGCGGCAAAAAAGTATAAGCCTATGCCTGGTTATACTCTTCTTACTATTTTTCTCTTCCTCCCTCTTCACCGTCTCGGCAGATGAGATTCAGGCTATTGCAATCTCCTCCGCCCGATCGGCTGCTATGGGAGGGACTCATGCAGCTTTAGCGGATGATCTGACTACCCTCTTCAACAATCCTGCAGGATTTCGCTCGGCTGGGCCTGAATTCCTGATAGCTGAAATCTCGCTCGGCCTATCCGGTCCAATTTTTGATATTTTCAGTGCAATCATCGGAGGCGGTTCTTCGGGCTCATCAAATATGGAGGAATTGCTTAAAAATGCCTATGCCGCCTTAAGCTTAATGGGTCCCGTTTCATTCGGATATGTTGGAAATGGATTGGGGTTCGGCATCTTCAATAGGTCGAACGTGAGTTTTTCCGGGGTTGCAGGTAATATTACATCCAATATTACAGAGAATTTAATCTTTGCCGGGGGATACGCTTTTCGCATTCCTGTTCCTGAAAAATGGAACAGTACTTTAGATCTGGGCATTCTGCTTAAATCTTTTATCAGTGCATGCAGCACAGCTGAAAAGGATGTTGGCTCCTTATTCGATGCTTTCGATGATCCATTGGGATTAATCAATGACGAACCCTTCCGGCTCTCAATGGGCACCGGAGTGGATTTGGGTTTTCTCTACAACTATAAGGAAAGATTTTCCGTTGGACTGGTGAGTCGGGATCTCTTCACTCCGTGCATAATTCATAATTACTCCAGTTTCAAGGATTTTAAGGATTCTAAAGACCCCACAACAGGCAGTAAATTACTCCCGATTGATTTATCTATAGGTTTTCTCTACAGGCCCCCTTTAAGACGTATGGAGCGCTATATCAGTGATTTAAAGCTGATGCTGGATTATGAGGATATATTGGATTTCCTCACCCATTCAGCGACATCCTCCAATCCTATACTCCATATTGGTTTCGGCGTTGAGCTAATTCTGCTTGAGATCCTTTCTATTCGCACCGGATTCTATCAGGGACTTCTGAGTGCCGGTTTGGGTTTAGATCTCTCGGTATTTACCCTCAATCTGGCCATGTTCGGCACAGAATTATCTCCCGATCCGGGGCTGCGTTCAGTATTTAATATATTAATTGGGATTGAATTCAAGCTCTAATGCACATTCATAAATATTGACATTACACAGTCAGAGTGATAAAGTGCGGGTGATTTGTGGGCCGCTAGCTCAGTAGGAAGAGCAACGCCCTTTTAAGGCGTGGGTCGAAGGTTCGATTCCTTCGCGGCTCATGTGTCTCCTTCGTCTAGTGGTTAGGACACCGGGTTTTCATCCCGGCAGCAGGGGTTCGACTCCCCTAGGAGATGACGGCCGGGAATTTTTTTAGATTCCCGGCTTTTTTTTTGTCTTGTAAGGTGCTATATTACAGGCCAGCATCAGCTTTTAAAGAAGGAGAAGAACGTGAGTAAGACTGTAAAAATTTTTATTCTTTGTATTGCTTTTATGGCAACAGTTGTTTTTAGCCTATCCGCCAAAGGCGGTTTACGCCTGGGCCTTGAGTTCGGCAACCCTACTGCTGTAGTCATTATCCGACCTGCTCCTTTTGACTTTAGAGTAGGCTACAACTTTGCACCAGATAAGGAGAATATATTTTTGAGCGGCGATTACCGGATCATAAGCGGCCATCAATTGATCGATTTCCTTCATTTATTCTTAGGAGTGGGGATCTATACGCAGGTATACTTCGCTGACCGCGGCGATGATCAAGGCCAATTTGACCTTGGTGCTCGACTTCCTTTCGGGCTTCAGGCTTTTCTTATAAAGTCTACCCTGGAGCTTTTTGTAGAATTAGCTCCAACCGTTGAGTTTTTGCCCACTTTACAATTTAACAAGTTTGAAGGCTGGCACGGGTATATAGGATTTACAATCAGAACACCCTTTTAGACAGCTTAAAAGTTGTTAATGATTGCCGAAGCGCAGGCTCCGTAAAACGGAGAGATTTATTCTGTCTTCCTTAAGATCCGGGCCTTTAGGTGTTTCAAGCGACATGGGCACGAGCCGGAACCGGGCATCCGTAACTAAAAGCCTGAACCCCGAAAGGCCGATCTTTCCCTTTCCAATATGCTCATGACGATCTCTGGCGGAGCCCAAATCCTTTTTTGAATCATTTAAATGAATAGCTTTAAGTCGGGATAAGCCTATTTTAAGATCAAACTCTATCCAGGTACGGCTGTAGGAGGACTCATCCCTGATATCGTATCCTGCTGAAAATATATGGCAGGTATCCAGGCATGCTCCGATTTTATAATCATCCGGCAAATCAGCAATAATATCACGCAGGTGTTCAAAACGGCTGCCTAAAGCGGTTCCCTGGCCGGAAGTCGTTTCAAGGAGGATCTCAACATCATCCAAAACCGCATGATTGTACACGTCCTTTATACCCCTTGCGATACGACGGATTCCCTCCTTCTCCCCGCTTCCCTTGTGGAAACCGGGATGCAGAATGATCATGTTTATTCCCAGTGCCTGGCAGCGCCTTAATTCCTCCGTTAAATTATTTACAGATTTTAAATAAAGCTCATTATCCGGTGATGCAAGATTGATTAGATAGGAGGCATGGGCAAATACTGAGAAGAACTTAAGCTTAAGCTTCAGAAATTTTTCAACATCTTCATCCTTTAGAGGAGGAGAAGACCACCGGGTCTGGTTTTTCGTGAAGATCTGAACCACATTACAGCCTGCAGACAGGCCTCTTTCTAAAGCCCTGTGAACTCCACCGGCTATGGACATGTGAGCGCCAAGATTCAAACCTGTCTCCTTGAAAAACCTTAAGGCATTGAATATAGTGGATGAAATGATTCAACCCCTATTGCAGGCCTCTATGAAAGGATACAGGATCCATATGGTAGGGATCAAGGGTACGGGCATGACAGCGCTCGCAGAAATCCTGTTATCCAAAGAGGCTACACTTTCAGGCTCCGATTGCCCCGAAATCTTTTATACGGATAAGATCTTAAAAAAATTAAAAGTTCCTTATTATGAAAGCTTTTCACCTGATCATATCAGCCCCGATGTGAAACTTGTAATTCATTCGGCTGCCTATGCGCGGGATGAGAATGTTGAGCTCATTGAGGCACTGAGTACAGGGATTCCCATTATCTCCTATCCGGAGGCCCTGGGAATCCTTTCGGAGAGAAGTGATTCGAGCGGAATTGCAGGCACCCATGGCAAAACGTCAACCACCGCAATAGCCGGTACGATCATGAAAGCTTTAAACCTGCCTGTTACCGTTTTAACCGGTACAGAAGTGGAAAATTTCGGCCGGCGCTCTTCATTGATTCTGGGTGAGAAATATTTTGTGGCAGAGAACTGTGAATACCGGAGACATTTCCTTCATTTCAACCCAAACAGAATGATTATTACCGGAATTGAGACGGATCATCTGGATTATTATAAAGACTTTGAGGATATCCTTTCAGCATTTGAGAGCTACGGCATGCGTCTTGCTCAAGGGGGTGTAATTATTTTTAATAGTGATGATTCCGGAAGCAACAGAATGATCGCCCGGCTGAAAGAGAAGCGCAGGGATGTAATTACTGTTCCCTACGGCCAAACCGCAGTGGGCCGATTTAAACTACAATCATTGATCACAGGGAATGGTTCGACAAGATTTGAGCTTGAGGGATTCTCGCTTGAATTCAAACTTAAAATGCCCGGAATACATTCCGCCTATAATGCCGCTGCGGCTATAGCTCTCGCATACCATATACAAGAGAAGGAAAAGGGCAATGTCAGTGATGAGGATATGGAATGCATGGGTAAGGCATTGATTGCGTTTAAGGGGTGCAGACGAAGGAGCGAAATCCTTGGAGTTGCTAAAGGTATTCTCTTCATGGACGATTACGGTCATCATCCGACAGAGATTTATAAAACTTTAGAAGGCCTAAAGGCTTTCTATCCCCAGAGGAGGTTGGTCGTTGACTTTATGCCTCACACTTATTCACGCACCCGATTCCTGTTAGACGATTTTGCCCGGTGTTTTTCCGCAGCCGATGAGGTGATTCTTCATAGAATTTATTCCTCGGCCAGAGAGCAGGGGAATGGAAGCATAAGCGGCCGGGCCCTTTTTAAGGAAGTAAAGAAAAATCGTTCTGCTGTCCGTTATTTTGAAAAAATTGAAGAAGCGGCACCATATCTGGAAAAAAGCCTTAAAAAAGGAGATCTCTTTGTTACCATGGGCGCCGGAGACAATTGGAAACTGGGCAAACGGCTGTACCGGTATTTCAGTGGGGATAGACAATGAAGAGCATGACTGGATTTGGATACTCGGAATATCGCGATGAAAGACGTCACATTGTACTGGCCCTAAAATCCTATAATAACCGTTTTTTGGATATATCCGTATATCTTCCCCACTATTTAGCTCAGTTGGAGATCAAAGTCAGGGATTTTCTTGCATCACGTATCATGAGGGGAAGAGTAGAGCTGAGTTTAAAGGCTACGGAGTTCGAGGAAAATCCCAATGTGATTCTGGATAAGAGCAGTGTGCAGGTCTATGTTCGTACTCTGACTGAACTGGCAGAAGCTGCGGGAATTAACGAGAAGGTAAGGCTCTCTCACCTGCTCAAAATTGAAGGAATTCTTAAAACAGAGATGAGCCAGGACATTGAAGAATACTGGGAGTTCCTCAAGCCCCATCTGGAAGCCGCATTCAGGCAGTTTGAACAGATGCGATTGAGTGATGGAGCCGCAACCAGGGAGGATATTAGAAGGCTTTTGGCTGTTATAGATTCGGAAATATGCAAAGTTGAGGCTCAATCCTCACGTATTGAAGCGAGGATTAAGGAAGGATTAAAAACACGATTCTATGAGCTTTTAGGCAATGGGATTGATGAAAACCGGATACTTTCGGAAACGGCTGTAATGTTAATGAAGTACGATATTAATGAAGAGCTGGTGCGAATTCGCTCATATATGAATAATTTTAAAAATTCTATGAAAGAATCAGGAGCCCCGGGGAAGAAATTGGATTTTATCTGCCAGGAACTGAATCGAGAGGTGAATACTATAGGCTCCAAGAGCATGATGTTGGATGTCAGTAATGCGGTTGTTGTTTTAAAAGATTCTCTGGAAAAGATAAGGGAGCAGCTTAGAAATGTTGAATAAAATAAAGATTGCCATTTCCGGAAAGAGCGGGTGCGGAAACACGACTGTATCAAGGCAGATATCCAGACGCCTGGGGATCCGTCTTGTTAACTATACATTTCACGATCTGGCCAGAGAGAGGGGGCTTACCTTTGAGCAGCTTTGCCTTTTAGCGGAAGAAGATCCGCAGTACGATCGATTTCTGGATAAAAAACAGGTTGAGCTGGCCTCCCATGAAAGCTGTGTATTAGGATCCCGTTTAGCGATTTGGCTGATAAAAGAAGCCGATCTCAAGATCTATCTGGCAGCCTCTCCCGGTGTGAGGGCGGAGCGAATTGCTAATCGTGAGAAGGTAGAGTATCAGATCTCTTATGACCGTATGATGGAGAGGGATAATAGAGACAGAAAGAGGTATATACGCCTGTATGGTATTGATATTGATAAGTTAGATTTTGCCGACCTGTTTGTTGTAAATACAGAGGAGGGAGATCAGTCCTATGTAGTTGATCAGATCCTGGGCCGGCTAAAAGATATTCAAAGAATCGAAAAGTGACCGTGGGGTTGATCTTTTTTCTATTTATAAATATTATAAGTAATTAACATTAGACAGGGGTTCAGGAGTGATAATTCCTTTAGATAAATTAATTGCGAACAATGAGAATATGTATGTTTTAACAAATGCAACTATAAAACGTGCATCTCAAATTAGTATGGCCGGGGATGAGGAGCTGGAAGAAAATAAGGGTAAAGTAGTATCCACGGCAGTTAGGCAAATTCTCACAGAGAAGGTCAGGTATCGCCTGGAAAGTTAATGAATCCTCCGCAGTACCAATAATTATTATTTTTGGTCCCACTGCGGTTGGTAAGACAAAACTTCTTTTAAAACTGCTCAGCCCCAAGTTTGAGATAATCAGTGCAGATTCGATGCAGGTGTATCGGTATCTGGATATCGGAACAGCCAAGCCTTCCCTTGAGATACAGAAGCGTTTGCCTCATCATTTAATAGATATCGTTGATCCGGATTATCAATTCAATACCGGTGAGTTTGTACGAAGAGCAGATTGGCTTATTGATGATATTTATAAAAGACAGAGAGTTCCGGTTCTGTCGGGAGGAACTGCTTTCTATTTGCGGAATTTTATTTACGGACTTCCTGATTCTCCGGTTGGAAGGCCCGAGATCAGAAGAAACCTGAAACTAAAGTTAAGGGAGCTTGGATTGCCGCGTCTGGTAGAGGAACTTAAGAAAGTAGATCCCAAATCTGCGGCTCAAATAGATAGCAAAGACAGCTATAGAGTGATACGGGCACTGGAGGTGTTTAAGACCACGGGCAAGCCTCTTTCTGATTATCGTGTACACGCGAAAGCCCGGAAGAGATACGATTACCTGCTCATTGGACTGCTTCGGGAGAGAGATGAGCTGTATGAGAGAATAAATCGTCGCGTGGACATGATGTTTGAGCAGGGACTAAAGGAGGAGATCCGTTCACTGATCAGTATGGGCTATACGGAAAAAGATCCCGGTTTGAAGGGCATAGGGTATAGGGAATTCTTCCGTATGGAGAAGGGATGTCTTACAATTGAGGGCGTTAAAGAATTAATAAAACGAAATTCCCGTAGATATGCAAAGCGGCAGATTACATTCTGTAAAACTTATACTGATATTCAGTGGTTTGATCCGGAGGATGTTGAAAGGATCAGGGAATGCATCAACCGATTTTTACAGAGCCATTATACGTAATATTTCCTAAAGATTCTGTATGACCTCTGCAATCAGAATGGTGAGCTCTTCCACATGACAAATTCATACGACGGGAGTCAAAGGGATAAGCATATTTTAATATTTTGTGGACATCCGGCAAAATTTCTTAAAAAAACTCCACAGCGCAAATGACTTTACAGAAAAATTTGTTGACAATAAGCTATTAAATGATAATAATTTGATATATAAATAATAATGACCAATTGAGGAGGCTTTATATGGATCAGCTCAAAGATCAAATGATTGAGGAGGCTTGGAGTAAAGAATCAATAACGGGTGTGGAAATCAACATTATTGAACGAATGATTGGTTGTCGAACCGTGGAGGCAGTAGAATCATCTATCAGTTACGCACGATTTCTAAGATTATCCGGTTTAACAAACGATAATTACCCGCTCTTTTTAAAGCTTCTTGAGGTCGAGAATCACTATGTTATCGATTCACTTTTAGGTGATAAGGACCCGTTCCTGCTTTTAAGCTCAATACACCCCAATAATTACGTATTGCTTTCGTCCTTCAAATTGTTAACTAACTGGCATCCCGGCGGAATTTACCCAAAAACACTGGCCATCGTTGTTGGAGTAATGCAAGCAGCCTACTGTTCCCCAAAAGATGGATATAAAATATATAATGTAAGCATTAGTGACATTAATAATCTCGGCAAGCACTTGAATAAAGAATTGGGTCAGGATGATCCCAATAACCGCACTGTACTTAATATTTTAGATTGGTTGGGCTCTCTGGCCGGAACTACCGATAATCCGGATATTGAGCAGATGGCAAGACAGGCAAACAGCATCAGAGCCTTCTTTTTCGATAAGCGAAAAAAGATGGAGGATGTCATTCCGCAAGTTCTTCTCGTCAAATCGGATTACATCGCCAAAGAGATCGCTCCTAAGAAGGTATTTGTTGATTAATTTTAATCTTTAGGTAAGGAGAGAGAAGATGAAAGAACTTTTTGAAAAAAAACAGGCCTGGTCAAAGGAAGAAATAGCAGGAATTGAATATAATCTGTTGAAAGGACTGATGGGGGCCCGTACAACGGAAGCCGTAGAGGCTGCCATTACCTATGCGAATTATCTTAACAGCATCGGCATTACCAACAGTAATTATCCCGTTTTCCTCAAGATACTCGCGGTAAGAAATCATAGTGTTATTGATGCCCTCCTGGGTACAAGGGATCCCTTCCTGTTTATGAGTTCCATTCAGCCGAATTATTTCACTGTTGCGACGTGTTTCAGCTTTCTGGCCAAGTACCATCCTGCTGAAATTTACTCTAAAACACTTGGTATTATTCTGGGTGTGTTTCAAGCTACGTATAGCAATCCCCTTGATGGATACAAGATCTATCCGCCTACTATTGCGGATATGAGCAGCCTTGGGAAGCATCTTATTGAGAGAAAGGGACAGGATGATCTGTTAAACCGAAGCATTCTCGATATTCTTGATAAGATCAGCGAATTAGAAGGCCAGAATATTGATGAAGAGATGGAAGATCTTGCTGTTCATGCCCATAATATAAGAAATAACTTTTTCGATTCAACCAAGCGACTGATCGATGTCATACCTGACGTTCTATTAAGAACAGAGCCGAATCTTGATCCTGAAATTAGCCCAAGAAAGCAAGTTTCTCTTGCTAAAGCTGAAGGCAAAAAGAAAGATACCGGCGGTAGTGGGACGCCAGGGGAAGAGTAACCAATTTTCAAATCTTTAGAATCTATAGAAGATGTGGCGCCGAGATCGTGCGGCACCACATCTTCTTAATATTTCTCAAAGGAGTTAGATACGTGAAAAGATGGGAAGAGCAAGGCTGGCAGCAGGAAGATTTGGATAAGTTAGAGTTAAGTTTTCTTAAAAAGATATTTGAGTGTACAGATACTGAAGGTGTTGACGGTACAATTGCCTATGCCAGGTATCTTAATAAAATTGGTGTGAATCCAGATAACTATCCGATCTTTCTAAAACTAATTAAGATGAAAAATCACTGGGTTGTGGATGCGCTTATCGGTAAGAAAAATTCGGAAAAATTCTTCCAAAATGTACAGCCAAATTATTATATTATCAGGGAGTGTTTCAATGCATTCACCCAATCCAGACCGAGGGGTATTTTCCACAAGAGCCTTTTGCTTTTTTTAGGCTTGTTGAAGGTTACCTATGAAGTACCCTTGGAGGGCTATCGTGTTTACCCGGTCACTCCTACTGATGTGAATAACATAGGAAAGCATCTGGATGAAACAGAAAAACAAACCTACCCACTGAATCAAAGCATCTTATTCATTTTAGATAGAATTGCCGCATTAGTCGATCCGGGACGACCGGAGGAAAATGAAGATATTATTGCTGTAGCAACCCAGGCGAATAATATTCGAGGGAAATTTCTCGATATGACCAAGTCGCTTAAAGAAGCAATACCTGAAAATCTCTTGAAAGCCGGAAATTTAAAGGAAGAAGAAATTCCACCCTCCAACACCTTATAATTCGATAAAGACTCCGAATTCAGCAGCTGTTATTTCTTTTTTTTGTAAATATCTAGAAAGGATTTCCCCAGACCGCTGTATCGCTCATCTTCCTCTCTTTCCTTTTTTAAATCTTTGGGTTTAAACCACGTCCTGAAATAATTATTAATATACGCTCTACGCTTAAGAAGGTTGGATACAACAAGTTCGGTTGTTTCCTCTGGATTTACAATGTTAAAGCTGGACGCCTCCAAGCATATGGATCGAATCTTTTCTTCCGGAATAGACATTAGCTTCTCAAGCCGACCCTCAAAATCCTCAATGGATAAGTTCTCAAAATTTTCCGGTTTTAATAATGTAAGGAAACGAGTTTTCTCCTTGCGATGCCAGCCGAATTTATCCTTATTACCCATTATTTTCATCTCTTTTGCTGATAAATCCGTTTTATTATAGTCGATCACCACAATGAAAGGCTCCTCCTTAGAATTATGCAAAACGAGATAGTTGTTTGGATTTCTGTCCTCATCAAAAAAAAGCCAACGGTTGATCAAGTCATTGGCAAGAATCTTTATAAAAGGTTTTTCTAGATAATTGTAACTGCCGATTTGCATAGCTCTTTTTATATTCTTTGTAGTACGATAATAACAGTCATCTTTTTTGAATAAAAATGTTGGCGCAGCCAGGGTATCCATTAAAAAATCCATATAGTAAGCTATTTCTTGAAGTTGGGTTTGGTAAATTTCATAATCCGTGACTTCCATAATCAGCCAAGAATATCCCTCTGTATCTTCAGCTCCCGTGTATCCCCGGTTTTTTGCTGTAAATGGAATATCGCTGTCGTCGCCAAAAGAAACAAACTCTATACTATGCTGCTTATGAATGAGCTGTTCCACAGAAAGATCTAAATAAAAATATTTTATGATCCATTCATCATGAACAGCTTCAGCGAGTGTTTTTCTTTTCACATTAGACATAGATTGCCTCCGGTTTTTTAGGCACGGCAAACTTCTCTTCTATTTTACCGTTAAATATTTTTAAATACGGGCCGCGGGTGCCGATATTGGAACAAATAATAATATGGTTTTTAATTCCAGTGACATCCTTCCATATTCCGGTTGTATTACCGGTATGCCACATTGGATTATGTCCCACAATAAAGGGGGTATCAGGCGGTAGATGAAGCCTTTCCAACATTTTCTGTATGTCATAATCTCCGTACTCTTTTAAACTCGGCGTTCCTCTGAACTCATGAATGCGATTCCACATAAGTTGTTCGTAATAATACGGATTATCTGTTATATCAATCAACTCTTGTCTGGTGGCCCCGTTGCGTATAGGACCTGCATGGGTTATGATCCATCCCTTTCCTATGATAAACATAGGAAGGCTCTTAAAAAAATTATCTACAGCCTGGACATATTTTGAATTTCGATGTTTTAACAGATAATCTTTGAATTCTTTTCCCTGATGAATACCGCTCTTTACCAGGCGTTCCTCAAAACTATCATGATTTCCTCGTATATAAATGACTCTCTCACCATAAGTGCAAATCAAATGAATGAGCTCATCGAGGACCTTAAGAGAGCTGTCCATTTCCCGCATATGCCCAACCTGATCATTATGAAGCCCATCCCCGATAATTATGAGAACACTTTCCCCATTTTCGATCTCTCCACGATTATTCTCATGCGAAACAATTGCCTTGAGGTTCTCAATACTTCCGTGAAGGTCCCCGATAATGATTGCCATCCTGTTATCTCCGGATAATTCGATAAGACCTCCAGGATTCCCATAGCTGTCAAGTGGACGATATTGATTCTTTAAGATGATTTCGGTGGCTTCCGCAACCTTCGTGATGTGATCGGTCATTATTCATCATCCCTCATTATTTTTATGACTCATCTTATTTAAATACGACATATATAATTTAGATGGTTTGACTTCCCTTTCTTCCCTGGGTATTTTGACGAGCAAAACCTGAGGGATGGTATCAAGTAGAGACTTTTTATGATCAAAAAAAGCGATTCGGATATGAAATGCATGTTTGGCGATAATACTTTTACGCACATCATTCTGATATTCCCCAAGGCCGGTGATTCTGTCAAGAATATTAAGTAGGGGCGCGTTTATTTCATCATACTGATCTTTATCTTCATTGAGGAATTTCCCGAGGTTGTTCAAATCTGTGATTTCCAATTTATAAATGCGGTATCCATCATCCGATTTGTGATATGAGTACTCAATAATACCAAGCACAGCAAGAAGAACCTTTGGGTAAATTTGTTCGGGATGCCAGTAAGAAAGAAGTTGAAAAGCCCTGCGAATCAGGTAGGCATTCGTTTTGATAAAGGTAAACAAGAGCCTGGGATCCATATTGCCGAACAATGCATCGATCACCCATTTATTGTTTGTCTCGATTATATGAAGAAAGAATAAATAATTGTACTTATTGATACCGACATGATTCATATAACGTGCAAAGGATATGCTTAACTCAACCTGTACGGGTGTCTGGATGCCGAAAATGCCATCCATAATAACTTTCCTGTTGTTGCTTATCAGGCGATTGATGTCTCTTTTAGAATTCATATACCATTCCCACTATAGCATTTTTAATTGCAGTCTCTCTCTTGTATTTATCGGAATCTAGCATATATTATAAATCCAAATTAAGCGATAAACGACTACTTGACCACGACCCGGCTATTCTGCATAATTACCCGTTAATCAGCACGAAAGGAGTAAAATTTAAGTGCCTTGCGGCAGGAAAAGAAAAAGACACAAGATTGCTACTCACAAGCGTAAAAAGAAGCTGAGGAAGAATCGGCACAAAAAGAAATAGTGTTAATTTACGGGGCATCCTGCGATAATAAGAGTGGGAGAGCACTATGAGAGTATTTCAAGTAGTAATATTTATTACTCTATTTTTATTAATCATTTTGGGATCCTGGACTGACAGCCTTTGGACGCCGGACTTCCAGGGTTATTTGTCCGGCGGGGCAACTCTTCAGGAGGGTGATATAGTATTTGTAGAAGTAGATATGACCTCTACCCTATCCTTCAGCTCGTCGAGCACTGATTCGAAAAGCATAACTTTAGATTTCTCTGGAGGTGAGTTTGGAGACCTTTTCTCTTTCTTACCTGTGGTTAAAAGCAGTGGGGCGCAAACGGTGAAGGGTAAAGAAGAATGTACCCTGAAATCTGTTATTGGAACCCGGGTTGTGGAGATCGATTCCTCAAAAAAGGTCTTTCTACGGGGTACCCGCGGAATTAGTATAGAGGGAAAAGAGGAATCCCTGACTCTGACGGGCTGGGTCGATCCCCAGCAGCTGGGTCCGGAGCGGAAAGTAAGTTTTTCTCAATTAGCCGATGTACAGCTTCGGTTTCGCACCTTTCTTCAGCCGGCAGCAAATACTCTTACCGATCGGGACATAGAAGAGATTATCCGGGCTGTCCGGGAGTTACCCGCCGGGGAAGCTGCAGAAGAGGAAGTGCAGCTAGAAGCTCCAGCGCCTGAGGAAACCAGTGCGCTGTCATATAAACTCACTGAATCCAAAAAAAAGGAGCTTTTACTTCGCTACATAAACCGCTTGATCGATCTAATATTCAAATAGTACGGCTGTCATGAAATTATCCCCTATACTTGACCAGATTAACAGCCCTGGTGATCTTAAGTGTCTGACCTTTCGTGAACTGAGCAGTCTTGCCGGGGAAATACGCAATGTTATCATGAAGGTGGTCAGTAATAACGGGGGACATCTTGCTTCCAATTTAGGGGTAGTGGAATTAACTCTTGCTCTGCACAGGGTCTTCGACTCACCCGTTGACAAAATTATCTGGGATGTGGGGCATCAAAGCTACAGCCACAAAATTATCACCGGAAGGAGAGACCGGTTTCACACCTTGAGAAAGTCAGGGGGCTTAAGCGGATTCCCCAAACGTTCAGAGAGCCTGCACGATCCGGTTGAAACCGGACATTCCTCAACATCCATTTCCTCAGCTCTGGGTATTTTAATAGGGCAGCAGATGTCAGGCAGGCAGGGCAAGGTGGTTGCCGTTATCGGCGACGGAGCACTTACCGGAGGGATGGCTTATGAGGCATTGAATCAGGCAGGCCATCTTAATAATGACTTAATTATCGTAGTGAACGATAACAATATGTCCATCGGGGACAATATAGGGGCGATCTCTTCATATTTAAGCCGCTTGACCGCTACCAGGCTGTATCAGAATTTCAGAAAGAGATTTGATCGCGGTGTAGAACAGATACCCATCATAGGAAAAGAGATCAGTCAAATTATATATCGGTTAAAAAAAGGATTGAAAGCTCTTCTGTTCAGGGAGAGCTTCTTTTCGGATCTGGGTTTTGACTATATAGGACCCATAGACGGACATAATATACGGCTCTTAGTAAATGTTTTCAGGAATGTGAAGAAACTGGATAAACCCACGGTCATTCATGTGAGTACGGTAAAGGGCAAGGGGTATATCCCTGCTGAAGGTGATCCCACCCTCTATCATGGTGTTTCACCTTTTTCCATAGTTGATGGTAAAGTTGAGACCAAGGGGCTGCTTACATTTACAGAGGCCTTCTCAGGCATTATCACCAGGCTTGCTGAGGAGGATGAGAAGATTGTGGCCGTCACAGCTGCCATGACGGACGGAACAGGCTTAAGGCTGTTCCAGACCCTCTACCCCGGACGCTTTTTCGATGTAGGCATTGCCGAACAGCATGCTGTAACCTTTGCATCCGGATTAGCCATATCCGGGCAAAGGCCGATTGTTGCTATTTATTCTACCTTTATGCAGCGTGCGGTTGACCAGGTAATCCATGATGTAGCTCTGCCTGAGCTGCCTGTGATTTTTGCTGTGGATCGTGCCGGGCTTGTCGGACCGGACGGTGAAACCCATCAGGGTGTTTTTGATATTTCCATTTTCCGTTCCGTGGCAGGATTAACAATCCTGGCGCCGGCGAATATGGAGGAAATGGAAATAATGTTTCGGTATGCCTTAGCTTTAGGAAAACCTGTTATGATCCGTTTCCCGAAGGCGGCCTGCGGACCCGAGCTTAAGGCGCTTTCCGCTCCTTTAGTCAGGGGCAGGGGGGTTTTTGTTCAGCAGAGAAGGGATGAGGTTTTAATAATAACCCTTGGTGGGCTCATTTCCGAAGCTCTCTCAGCTTCAAGGCTGTTAAATGGTCTGAAAATAAGTGCTGATGTTTATAATCTGCGCTTTATTAAGCCTTTGGATGTTGATTACTTAATCGATCTTGTAGCCTGCTACAGGTTGGTATATTTTTGCGAAGAGGGAAGTAGTTCAGGCGGAGTGGGAGAATATATTGCTTCCCTGCTTAAGCAGAAAAAGCTTGAAACAGGATTTTTCCATTTAGGAGTACCTGACCGATTTATCCCACAGGGAACAAGAAGTGAGCTCCTCACTCTCTGCGGGCTGGATGCCAATCATATAGCTGCAGCCATCGAGCAGTCTTTAGCATCCCCCAGTCTCTTAAGCATTTATCGTGAGCGTGAGGTATAATAACCGAAACGATTCAATAAGTAATTAAAAAAGAATGATCCCTTGACGATCTTTTTTTTTTGCTGTAATATGAGCAAATATTAATATAATGAGCAAATGATTAATATATTTTCATAGAATGAGTAAAATCATGAAATCCGAAGAAGATATAATTACCAGGATTGCCTGGCTTTACTACCAGGAAAAACTTACCCAGAAAGAAATAGCTGAGTATGTTTTTCTTTCGCGTCAAAAGGTTCAAAGGCTTCTCGAACGAGCGAGAGATCTGGAGATAATACATTTTCATGTAAAACATCCATATTACAACCTGTTAAGTTTAGAACGAGAACTGGTAAAAAAATACGATTTGAAGGATGCTGTTATTGTTCCCACTGCTGCTACTGAAGTGGATTGGCAGAGGAAGTCGTTTGCAAAAGCCTGTGCATCTTATTTGGAGAGGCTTGTGGGCAAACATGAGGATGCCATTATCGGCTTTGGATGGGGGAATACAACCGCTTATCTGGGTGATTTTTTTGAGCCTCCACCGGTAAATGCGAAAATAGAAATAGTTTCTTTAATTGGGAATTTGATGACGAATGTGGTTATGAACCCTTATATCACTGCCGAGAAAATTGCCGGTAAGCTGAATGTCCCTTTTTACAATATTTGGGCGCCCGCTATTGCACAGAGCAAAGAACGGGCAGATGTTTTTAAATCAGAACCCTGGATAAACGAAGTTCTTCAAATCGCTAATAAATCAAATATCATTATCATATCAATCGGAGAAGTTTCCGAGTCTGCCAGTCTATTTAAAATGGGATATCTAAGTGATTCAGATCTTGAGAGATTGATAAAAAAGGGAGCTGTAGGGGACATATTAAGCAGGTTTTTTGATGCAAAGGGGAGATTAATCTCGGATGAAGTTCATGAAAGAGTAATTAGCATACCTTTAGATATACTTGAAGATAAGAATAATTTAGTGATCGCTGTCTCCGGTGGTCCAAATAAATTTGAAGCCATTCACGGTGCAATCAAGGGAGGCTTTATAAATGTTTTGATTACAGATGAGGGTATCGCGAAAAAATTGATTGGAGAGTGAATAATATTATGAGAGCTGTAAGACTGTTTGCTCCTGGAGATGTGCGTTGCACTGAGGCTGATGAGCCTGTAATTGAAAAAGCGGATGATGTAATTATTAAAGTGAAAGTATGTGGGGTATGTGGATCTGATATCATGCGGGTCATGGAAAAGGGGGCTTATAGATATCCCATTACTATAGGTCATGAGTTTGCCGGAGATGTGGTTTCTGCAGGGGATCATGTTGAGAATTTAAAACTCGGTGACAGGGTAACAGTTATGCCTTTAATTCACTGCGGAGATTGTGATTACTGTCGTATGGGTAAGTATGTACTCTGTGATAATTATAAATACTACGGTTCGAGAATAGAAGGAGCCCTGGCTGAATATATCCGTGTTTCTGCCGGTAACGTGTTGAAGCTGCCGGACAATGTGGAATACGTATCGGGTGCGATGACGGATCCTGCGTCTATTGCCCTGCATGCTGTGAGAAAAGCTAAGCTGGAACCGGGGCAGCAGGCAGTCGTGCTGGGAATGGGGGCAATTGGTTTATTGGCTTTGCAGTGGTTGAAGGCTCTGGGCGCCGGTAAAGTTTTTGTGGTGGATATATTTGATGAGAAACTGAAATTGGCAGAAGAACTTGGGGCGGACTATGTAATTAATGGAAACAAACAGGACGTAATCGAGGTGATCAAAGACCACACTGCGAGGAAGGGTGTGGATATTGCTCTTGAGATTGCGGGTAACAATGTCACTCAGGTTCAGGCAATCCAGGCTGTACGAAAAATGGGTTCTGTTGTGTACTGTGGAATATCATATGATGATTTGTTAATTCCATATCCTGAATTAAGTAAAATATTAAGAGGAGAACTTATATTACGCGGTGCCTGGAATTCTTCTATTGCTCCTCTCCCGATTAATGAGTGGAAGAGTTCTTTAAAATTGATGGAAAGTGGAAAACTCAAGACAAAACCTCTTATTTCCCATTGGTTTAAGCTGGAAGAGTGCCAGGATTGCTTTAACATGATGTATAAACGGACAGAGGTTTTCAACAAGGTTATGTTTAAACCCTAACAATAATAAAGGAGGTGGTCATTATGCTTTGAGAAAATTATTCTGCCAGGAAGTATAAAAAAATTTTAAAAAGATGGAGGAGTGAAAATGAAGAAAGAGCTGTTATTAATTGGTTTAGTCCTTATCCTGGGGGCTGCTCTTGTGAGCGCAGGCGGAGCAGGTGAAAAAGAGGGAAAGATCTTGCTTGGTTTTTCTCATGTAGCCATGAACTGTCCTTATTATCTGGCTATGGATAAAGCAGCAAAAGACACCGCAGCTGCTCGGGGAGCAGATATCATCGTATTAAATGCAGAAGAGGATATATCAAAGCAGATCTCTGATATTGAAAGCCTCTTTGTCAAAGGTATAAATGGTTTGATCGTCAATTCAACCACTGAATACGGTACGATGCCGGTGATCAAAAAGGCAAATGGTATGGGGATTCCTGTAATCGCCATTGATCGGAATCTCTACGGTGATTACCTGGCTTATGTGGGAATTGATCAGTGGAAAGCCGGTGAATTGCAGGGAGAGTTCATTACCAAGAAACTTTTGCCCAACGGGGGCAACATAGTTCTCATTATTGGTGATCCGGGATGTCCTGCCTCGATTGGACGTGGAAACGGCATGAAAAATATCCTTGAAGCTCCAGGGAATAAAGGAAAATATACCATACTGGCAACGTATAAGGCGTCCTACAATCAAATGCTGGGCATGCAGAAGATGGAAGAAGCCATCGCCGCTTTTGGTGATAAGATCGACCTTGTTTACTGCGCCAATGATTCTATGGCCCTTGGCGCCCTGGCGGCACTCCAGGAAGCTCATATGACCGATGTAATGGTATGCGGAATCGATGGTCAAAAAGAGGCCTATGAAGAGATTCTCAAGGGTGGTCAATACAAATCAACTGTAATTAATAATTCCTCGGAAATTACCGAAATAGCCGTAAATCTTCTTATGGACTATCTGGAGAAAGGGAAAGAGCCCAAGGAACGCGATGTAATCACCGGCACTATCCTGGTTACAGCGGATAATGTAAAAAAATACTACGATCCTGATTCTGTATTCTAAAACAGACAGTTATAGAGAACCCATTTGAGCTTTCTCAGATGGGTTCTCTCCTGTACAATCAATATGAGGGTTATATGAGGGAAAAGTTTGTACACCTGTTATCCGACTACGGTCTGTATTTGGTTTTACTCATCCTGGTTGTTATATCAGCCCTGTTATCACCGTTATTCTTTTCCTATCGGAATATATCAAATCTATTGACGCAGAGCAGCTTCACAGGACTGCTGGCCCTGGGTATGACCTTTGTCATTTTAACAGGTGGGATTGATCTCTCAGTAGGCTCTATAGTCGGATTCGCATCGATTCTATACGCTACTTTGCTGCACGGTTCTATTTTTACCTTCATGCCGGAAACTATATTCATCTATAAAGCTGCACCTGAGTTGACTCCCGTGTTCCCTCTGGCAGTTAATTTTCTTTTTGTTCTATTTATTGGCGCCGTTGTGGGTTCTATAAGTGGCTCAATATCCTACAAAATAGGCATTCATTCATTTATTGTAACCCTATCAATCATGATTTTCATCCGTGGCTTAGCCATCTCTTACACACACGGCCAACCACTTTTTGGCGTACCGGATTATGTGAGCTTCTTAGCATACGGGACCCTGTTCTACATACCCATGCCTGCAATTATCTGGATATTCGCAAGCGCTATATCGATTATTCTTTTAAAGTATATGCGTTTCGGTAGGCGAATCTATGCTGTTGGAGGAGATGAGGAGGCAGCCCGGCTTTCGGGTATAAATCCCGCCATATATAGAATATCTCCCTTTCTATTTTCCGGTGTTTTTGCTTCTTTAGTCGGTATTATGATGTGTGGCCGTATGGCTTGCGGTGATCCCAAGATCGCTCAAGGGTGGGAACTTGATGCTATCGCTGCTGTTGTGATTGGCGGAACCAGCTTGTTTGGAGGAAAGGGTTCTATTGGGGGCACGATTGTAGGGGTTCTGATAATGGGTTTAATTATTAATATTATGAACTTATTAGAGATATCAACTTATCCTCAACAAATGGTCAAAGGAGTAATTATTGTAACTGCTTTAGCCTTGCAAAATATCCTGGCAAAGAGGAGCTACGCCTGATGGCGGTGGTTAATTCGGTTAGACCAAATAGTACACCTCTGTTGGAGGTACGAGGGATTGTAAAGAATTACCCTGGTGTACTGGCCCTGGATCGAGTGCATTTTGATGTTCGCTGCAGTGAGGTTCACTGCTTAGCAGGTGAGAATGGGGCAGGAAAATCAACCTTAATTGAGATTATTGGCGGTTCTTATAGTAAAGATGAGGGCATAATCCTCATTGATGGTAATGAGGTTGAGTTTTCCAGTCCTAAACATGCCCAGGAAATGGGTATTGCCGTACTGCATCAGGATCTTCCGGTGCTTCCTTTTTTGAGTGTTGCAGAAAATATTTTTTTGGCCCGTCAGCCCAAGACCAAACTCGGATTTGTCAATTACTCAGAGATGTACAAGCGAGCCAGGCGCTGGTTGGATATTATCCAGGCCGATATCAACCCCCAAACCCCTTTGGGTAATCTGTCTATGGCCAGGCAGCAGCTGGTTAGTATTGCCAAAGCACTCTCCCTGGAAGCCAGGGTTATCATCTTTGATGAGCCCTCTGCTGTTTTAACCTCGGTGGAGCTTGAGAGACTTTTTGAGATAATTAATTCCCTGAAGCAGGAGGGAAGAGGAATTACTTACATATCTCACCGCCTGGAGGAAATTTTTGAGATTGGCGACCGGGTGACGGTGCTGCGAAACGGCAGGCTGGTAGGTACTGAATTAATCAGGAAAATAAATAAAGATACCTTAATTAAGATGCTGGTGGGAAGGGAAATCGTTGAAACCACCGGAGAAGTTATTAAGAAAGATAAAGGAAAAAAGAGAGAAACCGTTCTCACTGTAAAAGGATTGAACCGCAGTGGTGTATTTAAAGATATTGATTTCAAGGTTGATAGAGGAGAAATTCTGGGCATCTATGGTCTGGTTGGCTCCGGTAGAACAGAATTAGTGAGGAGTATAATAGGCGCGGATCCTCTGGATGAAGGTGAAATTTATTTATATGACCAAAAGGTGAAGATATCTTCCCCAAAAGATGCCATCAAACTTGGAATATGTCTGGCTCCAGAAGACAGAAAGCGCCAGGGATTGTTTTTAGGGAAATCGGTTCAGGAGAATATCACCCTACCATCTTTAAAGAAATTAAAGAGGGCTTGTTTCCTGAATTACAAAAAAATTGCCGGTTACGCCTCTGTTTTTGTAAAAAAAATGAAGATTGTCACACCAGGTTTAAGCCAAAAAGTAAGATTTTTGAGCGGCGGTAATCAACAGAAAGTCGTACTGGCCAAGTGGCTGGGTATGAATCTTAAAGTGTTTTTCTTCGATGAGCCTACGCGTGGAATAGATGTGGGTGCAAAAGAGGAAATCAGGAATTTAATAAGAGAACTGGCACATCAGGGGAAATCCATTATCATGATCTCTTCCGAAATACCTGAAATTCTGCGTTTGAGTGATAGAATTGTGGTCATGTATAGCGGGAGAATTACTAAAGAACTATCCAGAGATGAAGCTAATAAAGAAAAACTGATAGCATATTCTATGGGAGTAACATAACGGTGAAGAAGGAATCCGTCCAATTGCTTAAGCAAAGGGTCGCCGGCTTAAATCTGGGTAGATATCTTGCTCTTGTTCTCTTAATTGGAATAGCTTCATTTCTTGCCCCAGGTTTTTTAACACTACGAAATGTAATGAATCTTTTAAGGAGTTTCTCTTTTCTGGGATTTATCAGCATCGGGATGACTTTTGTTATACTGTCAGCCGGACTTGATTTATCCGTAGCCTCTCTATTGGCTTTTTCCGGGGTGATTGTGGCTCTTATGCAGCATTGGGGTATTTATTTGGGACATATAGATCAGCTTTCTTTTATTTATCCTATTCCTTTTATTTTTATTACAGTTCTGGTAATTGGAAGTCTTATGGGTTTTGTTAATGGGCTCATTATCACGAAACTCAAGATAGCCGATTTTGCGGTCACTTTAGGGATGATGGTCTTTGCCAGAGGTATGGCTTATGCCATTAGTGGGGGAAGAACGATTTTTGGGGTGAGTGCTGCAAACCAGTTCATGGGGCGCGGTATGATCGGCAGAATTCCATTTGTAGCATTTCTCTTGCTCTTCTCAATTGTTGTCTGTAGTATTGTCCTTAGATACACTGTTTTTGGCAAAAACTTATATGCCAGCGGAGAAAACCCGGAGGCGGCGAGGCTTTCTGGAATTAATCCAGCCCTTTATAAGATCACAGTATATACAATATCAGGCTTTTTTGCCGCTCTTGCAGGCATCTGTATGGCCGGCAGGCTGGATTTAGGTGAACCAAGGGTCGCCCAGGGATGGGAACTGGATGCAATTGCAGCAGTAGTAATTGGCGGAACGAGTTTCGCAGGGGGGCAGGGAAGTGTTGTAAAAACAATTGTTGGTGTTGTGATAATCGGATTAATCCGAAATATCTTAAGCCTGCTTGGGATACTGCCTGCGCCACAACAGATGATTATGGGGCTGGTTCTCCTATCTGCTGTGATACTACAAAGTTTAGGTTCGAGGAAAAGAGACTGATAGAATGACTGGTACAGATAGCTCCTTATTTATGGGAATTGATGTTGGCACACAAAGTGCGCGGGTAGGTCTATGTGATATCAAAGGAAACCTTATCTGTACTGCGAGTAAAGCATACAAGACTCGTTATCCCCAACCCGGTTGGGCTGAGCAAGATTCTAACGATTGGTGGCAGAGTATCTGTGAGGCTTCGAGAGAATGTATTCAACAGATAAATTTAAACTCACATGTGATAGAAGGTATATCTTTTGACGCTACTTCCTCAACCGTTCTTATGGTAGATAGAGAAGGTAATCCACTGGATCAGGCGATCTTATGGATGGATCAGCGGGCAGTGAAAGAAGTTGAGGAGATTCAAAAAACGAACCATCCATATCTTAAATACGTGGGCGGACAAAATTCGGTTGAATGGATGGTACCTAAAGCTATGTGGCTGAAAAGGAATAAATCTCAGCAATTCAAAAAAGCATTCCGTATTATTGAAGCCACTGATTGGATCGCTAATAAATTAAGCGGGAATTGGACCGTTTCCCTGTGCAATGCAACATGCAAATGGAATTATGTCTCCCGGGAGGGTGGATGGGATCAAGGATTTTTCTCCGAGCTGGGTTTACACGATATCTTATCCAAATGGCCTGAAAGGGTAGTACCAATGGGAGAAAAAATTGGTATCCTTACATCACAGGCTGCCAGTGAGCTAGGTCTTCCTGATGGAATTCCGATTTCAGAAGGAGGTATCGATGCTCATGTTGGATTACTGGGTCTTAATGCTTTGGAATCTACCACATTGGGGCTCATTATCGGATCATCAAATGTGACTTTTGTGCTGCATGATCAGCCGGTATTCTCTAAGGAATTTTGGGGTCCCTATCCCGATGCTGTAATCGAGGGCAAATGGCTTATTGAGGGGGGACAAACCTCTTCGGGTTCTATCATCAACTGGCTGGTAGACAATATAAACTGGGTCTTAAATGGGGATAGCCGAAGCAAACAGCGTATTCTGGCAAAATTGGAAGAGGAAATAGATAGTATTCCGGCCTGTTCAAAAGGGCTGATTCTTCTCGACTACTGGCAAGGAAATCGCACACCCCGCCGGGATCCAACCGCCAGGGGAATCATATTCGGTTTAACCCTCGGGCATGATATCCGGCATCTGGTCAGGAGCATGTATGAAGGCATATCTTTCGGCACCAGGCACATTATTGAATCATTGAGGTCTAATGGCATTTCCATTAAAAGCGCCAGCGCAGGCGGCGGGGGAGTTAAAAGTAAGATATGGCTGAAGTTAACAGCGGATATATGTGATATAGCCATAACCGTACCACGCTTCGCCGATTCCTGTGGATTAATTGGCTGTGCAATATGCGCTGCCTGCGGGTCAGGGGTCTATAACTCCATTCCAGAAGCTGCAGATCAGATGGTGTCAGCTGAGAAAAAGATACTGCCAACAGGAGACTCGAAAAGCTATGATGAAGCTTTTAAAAAATATTTAGAGCTGTATGAGTCTACAAAACACCTTTTATAAAGGATTAACTGGCTGCTATAGATGCTGGTAGCCGTGCTGAAGAAAGAGTGGAGGAAGTTATTTCAGTCCACGTCATTCCCAGACCTCACTACAATGTGGATGAGAGTCTGCCTTTAAGCAGAGGCGCCAAATCAGGGCAGGTCATCCTCAAGGAACTACAGTTATCTCAGCAAGACCGGATGAAGCCCGGGATTCTGACCAGCCAGCCCATTAAAAATATTGATGATCATCACGCACAGCTGATTAATTCGGGGCTATTGACCCCAGTACAAATCCTACTGAAACTATTATCAATAACTGTATAGGTATGATCTCGGGAGGCAATTCTGTGGTATGTAATCCCCGCCCCGCAGCCAGGTGGGTTTCCCCTTTTACAATTTCACTGTTCAATGAAGCCGTCATGAGGGAAGGGGGCCCCGCCAATGTATATGCGAAAAGGAGATCCTGTTGGTATCCTCCGGGGTAAATCAGTTAAAAATAGAACTGAAAAAGAACGACGCTTTTCCCTGAGGACAACCCACCTCCGGGCAGCCCCAGGAAAAGTTAAATTAGCCAGGCGAGAGTTAAGCACATTTACCCGGGCCTGGGCCCCTCTTCGGCGAGGTTTTTTCCCAGCGCAGTTTAGAGCCGCCCACAGGGCCAAAGCGCAACCGAAGTTCTAAAAGCAAAAGTCCAATACAATATATTTGGGCGTCCACAGGACTTCCTTCGGTCGCTGGACTTGATTATTTCTTGCGCTGAACGCGCAAATTTTAAAGTTAATAGCATATCCGGGTAATGTGGTCTCCCTCCTGCTTTCGTAGCTCTTTCACGTGAACCAATCCTTGACAAAGTAATCAATCATGATTACTATAGAGTGTGGGCTATCGGGTTCGGATCAGCAGGCGAACATTAAAAGGATTAGAGAAGATGCCTGAAGGCCCGCGGAAATATTTTGATCTGCTAGCCGCAGATATACTGGATAAGGGCCCGGTCCAACCCGATTGGCCGAATTATTCGAAGCTCTCAGAAACGGAGTACCATTGCCACCTGGCATATAGCTGGGTCGCCTGTTGGCGTCATGAGAAGCATACAATAACTATCGAGGTGTACTATGCAGGTTCGCGTGAAAACGCCCCTTATTAGGGTGGAGATCGACGGGGAGATACCCCAGGATCTTCTTGAGGTGGTAAAACGAGACTTTCCTGAGGAAGTCGAGATCCTTGAGGGAGATGAGGAGTACGTCGACTACTTCGAGACCGATTTCCACAGGGAGACTGCGGCCGGAATGACCCCTGGCGATATTGTGCGCATTTATAGAGAGAACCGAGGATGGACCCAGGCGGAGCTCGGCCGGAAGATCGGCGGTGTAGCCAAGCAGAACGTGTCTAAGATGGAGCGCGGTATCCGTCGCATTACCGGCGATATGGCGATTCGGCTCGCCCGTGTTTTCAACGTGCCGGTGTTGCGATTTATCGCGGACTGAGTACTTCTGTCGCTCACTCAGTTTAGCATGTATGATAAATAATACAATATAAGGAATTAAAATAAGCGCCCGACGGGTATCGAACCCGTATCTCCAGCTTGGAAGGCT
>JAUWZD010000030.1 GCA_030615505.1 Spirochaetales bacterium
AATGTCGCCCATCATCTGTGTTCCTATAAGCACTTTGGTGTACTGTTCAAATATCAATTTCACCTTTTGACTGGCCATGCCCGGCATAATACCCGGATGCCTGTTGGGGCCTTCCGCTGTCCCGGTTATGATTTCATAACCTTGGCTCTTGGCAAAGGCCTCTGATAGCCCGGCGACTGCAAAAGCACGCTCTCCTATGGCGGAGGAGAACACACCTATGGTTCCGACATTTTCCCTCTGGATGCCAAATAGATTGGCACCGGCGATTCGCGCTTCAGAACAGGCTATGGAAGCCAGCATCAATTTAGAAGGCTTGCCTCCGAAATAGGAGAATTTTTCTGCACAGTCGCCACAGGTAAATATATTTTCGTCTATTGTACGCATAGTGCGATCGACCCAGATTGAGCCTGTAGGACCCAAGCGCAGATCGGCGTTTTTCGCCAATTGTACATTGGAGACCGTACCGATTCCTACGACAACCACATCTGCCTCCAGGGTAGTACCGTTTGCCATTTTTACCGCTTCTACTTTTTTATTGCCTTCAATAGAGACCACCTTCTGACCGGCCATAATATCGACGCCGCGTTCGCGCAAGAGCTCTTCTGCCACTTCGCAAAACTCTTTATCAAAGGCAAGTTGCAGACAATGGGGAAGCAGCTCAAGGATTGTGACTTTAAGATTTTCCAGTTTGTTGCATTCATCGGCAATCTCTACCCCAATAAAACCGCCGCCGATAACCGCCAGTTTCTTTGATGATTTCAGTACTTCCTGCATTTTCGAGAGATGTTCTACGTCTTTATAGACAGGAAACACGTTCTCTTTGTCAAAGCCGGGGATTGGGGGCATCATGGGCAGGGACCCTGTAGCTAAAATTAGCTTATCATATTCGATTTCTTCTTTACTCATAGTCTTCAGCCTCTGATTTTCCCGGTCGATTTCCACCACTTCGTCCAGCATGATTTCAACATTGTTTTTATGAAGAGGCGTGTCCGGCATGAGATTTTTCTGCGGACTCTCAACAGTGCCAAAGATATAAGGAATACCACACGGTATGGGAACAAGTTTCTCTTTTCGGATCAGAAGAATTGTTTTATCCGGATAACGTCTGCGTACCGTAATTGCTGCAGTAAGTCCTGCCGCGCTTCCTCCAACGATTACCACATCCATTTTTTTCATTTCAGCTCTCCTCTCTAGTTTTTTCTCTCATAATGATAATAATTTTGTTATCAGTATAATTACCATATTGTAATTAATCAAGAGGCCGGAGGAATACTGATTGATAGGAGAGTTTATAATTAAAGAAAGGCAAAAAATCAAGGTAAGCGGAGGAACTGAGAGAGTTCGCAGAGAAGCTTAAAGACGCCTCTCAACTGGGAGAAGAATTGGGGAATAAAGCTGGGCTTGATCTAACAGGATACCGGAAACTATATGTGTATAACAAACGGATAAGAATAGTCTATCATATTTATCATAACAGGCATTTAGTCTATACTATAATACCCCAAAATCTTGTTTTTTTTAACAAGATTTCACTTTAAAAGAAACGTTTGGATGCAGCCGCAGGCTGCGCTATGTTATTGCGATAGGTAGAAGGGCGGATAAGGAAAATGATTCACTATAACCTTGCCCTTTTTCTGAATATGAGATTTCCTCCATGGTGGAGTTTAATTTAAAAACAGGATGCTATCTTTAATACGAGCTTTGATTATTCTTAAGAAAAGAATGGTCTTGATTAATTCTTTTCGTTATCCTGCTTTCGCTTAAGCATTCCCTTTGCGAAATTGAATAGCTTCATGTATGATGGCTCCATTTCCTTAATAAATGTGTCTATCTGTTCATACCTGACATCAAGATACTCATGAGCAAGGACATTTCGTAACTTCGAAAACCCGGATAGTTTTTGTGCCAACTCAGAGTCGAAGCCTTCAAGTAATTCCATGTTCTGCAGGACTTCCCGATATGTCTGCGGGATTTTCTTCTGTTCAGAAGCTAATACGATTTTAGCTATGTCAATTGAGGCATTCACGATGTTCTCGACCCATCTTTCCACGTTTCTTCTTGTAGACGAATCCGACATATACGTATTCTTTGTTAGAGAATTGAACATAGGAAGATCGGATAACTCTGATTCCATAAAGTCCAAAATGTGTATTAATCGGTCTCTATCGATATCTGTAAGTGATTTCGAATGCTGCTTGATTGCCCAATAACCCTGGGTAAACTCACGGAAGTCCTCTGCCGCAGAGCTTATGGACAAGAAGAAACGCCAGTAGAGGGAATTATCTTTAATAATGATGGGAACATCCTCGTACAGCACAGCATAGGATACAGTGGCAGGAGCGCGGTTTAAAATAAGAAGATCCGTCTCCCTGCAGACTATATTTTCAACTTCTCTCCAAATGATGTTTTCTTCCGGGAATTGATAATCTTCTTCCCACTCAAGGCGATTGGTTTTGGGATAGAAATAGATGGCAACATCGAGGTCAGAGTCTGCCGTGTGCTGTGATCGTGCAAAGGAACCGAACAGGAAAGCCATAGCCACGTTATTTTTCTGTAAGAAATACTCTTTTAGCTTGCCTGTTACAGAATCAAGCTTGCCCATGCAGACATTATACAGCGCTTATTATCCGCTAAACAAGAGGATAAGAAGGCAGCATTTTCTCATTCTGTCCCCCAGTATCCGTAATTAAATTTTGGGTTGTTATAGTGTTGTTGTAGTAGAGAATATGTAATTCATATTATAATAGCAGGCAGTATGAAAATTATACTTACCGGAGCAAGTGGTCTCCTGGGGAGAGAAGTGATGCACTTACTCTCTGCAGATTTTACTGTTGAAGGTTGGGCTTTCAGCAGAGCGGCTGGACTGAAACAGATCAATCTCCTCGAGCAGGAACATGTAGAGGAAGAGTACTATCGATTCCAACCTGACATTGTTGTTCATTCTGCTGCAGAGAGAAGACCTGATAAGATGGAGAATTACCCGGAACAATCCTGGGAGCTCAATGTGGGAGTTACCGAACGGATCGCCAGGCTCTGTCATATCTCAGCAGCCCGTCTCATCTTTATTTCCACCGACTACGTATTTGACGGCACATCGCCCCCATACAGTGAGGACTCTGAAGTAAATCCTTTGAATTTCTATGGGAAATCCAAGGCAGAGGCGGAAAAAGTGATTCAAAAAATCTGTCCGGAGTCTTATATTCTGCGTGTCCCGATCCTGTATGGTCCTTCATCTGATATGGATGAGAGTGCCGTTACCATTCTCCTCAAGCAATTGAAGGAGCCGGAGACAGGGGAGGTTTTTTTCGATGATGCCGCCATTCGATACCCGACCCTGACCACCGACGTTGCTAAGGCGATACGCTTTCTGATCGAAAGGAAGGGCTATGGCATTTTCCACTATACTGCAGAAGAGCCTTTTACCAAATATGGCATGGCTGTTCTAATGGCTTCTCTACTTAAAATAGGAGATAAGCAGATCTATCCGGACTCAAATCCTCAAACTATCGCTCGAAGGCCTCTGAACGCTCATCTCAACAACACAAAGATCCGGCGTCTTGGTTTCAGCCACTATACGCCGTTTCGAGAGGGGATTGCTTCAGTAATTAAGATGTTCTGACATAGAAGATACTCGGGCATTTTCAATAGCAGCGAATCTCAATTACACGGGCGTGATCAAGACCCTATGAGGCTTCCGCTATAAAGCGTAATTGCTTCATCTGAACCGGTTTAAAGTGGTGTACTCGGCGACGCTGGTAATTATTACGTTCTTAGGAGGAGCAGCCCAAAAGCGAACTTTTAGATCTAGATTCAAGTAATCCAATCTTCTCAGCAATATGGGCGGGACCGCTTTGGTGCATTACCGGAACTGGACCTCTTTCTTTGTATTCCATTCGGTACGTATTAAAAAACAGGCAAATACCATTTTTTTGCTCTACTTTTCTATACTATGATAGCCCAAAATCTTGTTTTTTTAACAAGATTTCACTTTAAAAGACACGTTTAGATGCATCCGCAGGCTGCGCTATGCTGTTATTTCCGGGCTGGGAGATTACTTCATTTCTCCTCTACTCTATTGAGAATATGGATTTTATTCTACTGGACCAGAAACTTCGAATGGTGAAGATAAATCAAAAAGCGGAATCAGTTCTAGCGAAACCTTGCAACCAGATGTTAGGAGGGAATGTTTAGGCTGCTTTCCCGGAGAATATAGTGCTGCAGAAGGGACTTAAGAATGTGATGGATGGGAAAGTGGAGAGTGTGAAACCATACAGAATATTCTCCTGGGCGCACCCAACATGAAAATTGCCGACTATATGCTATTACCTTTAAAATCTTGCGCTGAACGCGCAAGAAATAATCAAGTCCAGCGACCGAAGGAAGTCCTGTGGGCGCCCAAATATATTGTGGTGGACTTTTGCTTTTAAAACTTCGGTTGCGGCCGTAAGCTGCGCTGGGAATATTACCGAAAGGACTGTAAAAGCCCATATCAGTTATATTTACAACTAATAAGCATAGCGCAGCCTATTGTACTTCCGAATGGTGTTTTTACCCTGGCAGGTATACTAATGCTTAAGGGCATGAGAACTTTACATATTCTTATAATAGATATATACTTTGGTATATACCATGAGAGGAGATAGTATGAAAACAGCAAAAATCTTTCAAAATGGCAGAAGCCAGGCAGTACGTCTGCCGAAAGATTATCGTTTTGAAGGGACTGAAGTATATATTAAAAAGCTCTGTAATTCGGTCGTACTGATTCCAAAGAATGATCCCTGGGCGCCATTATTTGACAGCCTGGACAAATTCTCCGAGGATTTCATGTCAGATAGGAATCAACCCTTACAACAGCCGCGAGAGAGCCTTTAGTGAAGTACCTATTAGACACGAATATTTGCATTTATATTATTAAGAAAAAACCCAGAGAAACCCTGCTAAGATTACAAGAGAGAGGCTTTTCCGAGGTTGGAATTTCTTCAATCACTTTGAGCGAGCTTGAGTACGGCGTAGAAAAGAGCGAAAGAAAGAAACAAAACAGGTTAGCAATGGTTGAGTTTCTATTACCGTTGGAAATTGTCTATTATGATGATTTGGCGGCACGAAGGTACGGGATATTGAGAAGCTATCTGGAAAGGATGGGCGAACCTATCGTGTCATTAGACATGCTTATTGTAGCCCATGCTCTTTCATTAGACGTAACACTCGTTACCAATAACGAAAGAGAGTTCAGTAAAATTACAGACTTGAAAATTGACAACTGGGCCATTTGTTAAAGCGATTGCATATACAGATATCCCGCTTATAGATACGTGTACTGGTGTTACGGTATTTGTTTCAACCATCACAACCTGTTCTTTGTTTTACTGACGACCTCCACCCATTCTGCTATTATTATGAAGCACAATGAACGTTTATTCCCTGGTTAAGCTAAGCATTTTTCATCTGACATTGTTTCTTGGATTGTACGTACTTATCCTCGATGTGCATGAAAAGGTTCACCGGATTTTCTTTCTGCTGGTCTTGAGTATGGGGCTCTGGAATCTTCTGGCATCTTTTATTTTATCAGCAGATACCAAAGAAAACCTCTGGTTCTGGTTTCGCCTGGTAGCCACTGCAGGAATCTTTTTCGTTCCTATGATCCTGCACTTTACCATGACTTTGACCAAAGCCGCGACCAACAGATGGTTGATTGCACCTTAGGAAACCACCGGCTATGCCGGTGGTAATGTCCTGATGGCTGTGCCATAAGATAAATTCTATGTTAAAATGAGATATGTGTAAATGGAAGAAAATATCTCATGTAATATATCAATGTTCTTACCATATCGTATGGTGTCCGAGATATAAATTCCGAATTTTAAAAGGTAATATTGCTAAGGATGTGGAATCTACAATAAGATCGCTTTGTGAGTGGAAAAAGATAGAAATACTTGGACTGAATGTTAGGGAAGACCATATACATGTAGTAATAAATGTTCCTCCGAAGTTATCGATATCTGAAGTAATGAGATTGCTGAAAGGGAAAACGGCAATAAAACTATTCAAGAGCTATCATGTTCTAAAGAAGAAGCCGTATTGGGGGAATCACTTCTGGAGTAGAGGTTATTGTGTAACCACTATAGTGATGGATGAGGAAAAGATTCGAAAATATGTAAAATATCAGGAAGATAAAGAAGGTCGAGAAGAACTGCATCAGCAGGAATTCAGCCCCTTTTATGGGCCTCCCAAAGCCACTTGCTTTTCAGGTGGATCCTTTACTAACGTACGTTAAGAGCAAAAAATGAGTACTATGAATATTACAAACGCGAGAAAAAACCTCTACCGCATTATTAAAGATATAAACGAATCGCATGAGCCGCTTCATGTCTAAGCCAATTGAAGAATGTTCTGAAGAGCTTGATTGGTAATGTATCGAATTGTCTATACCAAACAAGCTCAAAAAGACGCAAAGAAGCTATTGCGTTCCGGTCTAAAAAAGATACTCCTCATAACAATAAGCTTCAGACGACTGTAAAATAAAATTGTCAATATCTTGTACAATGTTAAGGGGCAAAAATAAGGCGTTTGCCCTTTTGGCCTGGATATTCGTATGGTTCAAGGTTATTATCAATAAGAGACATCCCTGATGCTATCTTTTCCTTTTGATACGGCTCAAACCCTGTACGCCATTGTACAGAGGACATCTCATCAAAAAGCCACTGCTGAATATAGCCGGGCTTTGTTTGTTTCTCCTGCTTTCCGGAAAATTCAATATATGAGGCGGCCCATTTTACAATAGCGCCAACTCGTTTTAATTCATTGAGATTATGAAAAGGATTTTTTCTTCTTGTTTTAACAATTCTTTGTGCAGAAAGAGGCCCAATTCCAGGAACTTTAAGGAGCTCTTTTTCTTCCGCATGATTAATGTCTATGGGAAAAATTTCCGGATGCATCATAGCATATGCGGTTTTAGGATCAACATTCTTTGGAAGATCACCGTTTTTATCAAAGATCAAGTCATGGAACCTAAAGCCATATCCGCGCAGGAGAAAATCGCTCTGATAGAGTCGATGTTCACGAAGTAGTGTATTATTATTATCAAAGGAGCAATAAACGTTTTCTACAGGCTGAAAAGCAGAGTAATAGGCTCTAAAAACATACGCCTCACGGTAAATCCAATCTACTGTCTTTAAGATATCGAAATCAGTTTCATCAGATGCTCCTACTACGAATTGAGTTGTATGGCTTTTTGTATATGATTTTTTTTGTATTAGATCACCGGCCCATTTCATACGCATTATGAGATCAGTAACAAAGTTTTTATCTGGCGCAATAGTATTTAAATGTTTTCTTGTCGGCGCTTCTAAATTTATAGATATTCGATCAGCTAAATGAGTAGCATGTTCTATGAGATTAAATGAGGCACCGGGAAGTATTTTAAGATGGATGTATCCTTTAAAGTTATGCTTATTGCGAAGAATTTCAGCAGTACGAACCATTTTTTCCATAGCGGAATCAATATTGAATCCCACGCCTGAAGATATAAAGATGCCATGGACAAGACGCCTTTGAACGAATTTAATGAAAATTTCTGCTAACTCATGGGGAGCAAAACTTACTCGCTTAATTCTATCTCTATGTGCCGATAGGGTGCAGTATGAGCAATTATTCTTACAAACATTTGTCTGAAGTACTTTTAGAATTCCTACCTTTCCTCTGCCTGGAATATGTGCAGGATAGATCCATCTTGTTATAGGGTTCTTTGGATCGTGTATTCGACCTGAACCTCCGTGAGAATTACTACTACAGGAGGCCAGGCACACGTCATATCTGGCGGATGCTGCAAGAATATCCAGTTTGTTTTCAATATCTGGTGTTTTAATTATTCCAACCATGTAAATAGTATATACTAAACATTTGTTAAGATCAAGAGTAAAGATTTAAACTGCTGCTATTGAAGCGCCCGGGCTTGGTATAAGGGGTGGAATTGATTCGTAGCCTTTTTTTAATAAGAAGCCTCTTATCTTCTCAGCATAATCTGATTTTGCTAAAACGGTAACTGCTCCCCCAAGACCGGCAGCAGAAATTCTGGCAGTTGCTGCTTCTCCAAAATAGTTATCAATTAAATCGCACAGCAGATCCACACGCTCAATGGATCTTTCAAAGAATCCCGGTTTTTGCCAGACCGGGTTTTGCTCAAGGTTGTTCATCCAGATATCCAGATCTTCATCTGTGATCCTGCTGTTGAAAGGCTTTTCAGTGGGATTTCCTTGATCGTCAAACTCGTATCTTGCAACACGGTCACCATTATGGGAAATACGCATGAGCTCTTTCATTCCTTCGAAATCACCTGAAGCAGCACACTTTATATATTCAAAACCCCTCTTGTTTTCAGCAATACCGTATAGAGCCATTCCTCTTAAGCGGTATCCACCGGCCGGTGCAGGATGTGTAACAAAGAGCGCTTCAAGCTCTTCTTTGAATTCGGGCATTTCGGAAAGCAGCTCATCCTTAGTAATCCGTTTCGGTATCTTTTTTAAAACCCTGTATATTGCTTCAGTCCTTTTGTTTTCACTGTTAAAATTTATTTGACCTGTTTTGTTAAACTCACGTAAAAGACCATAAGCGTCATTTGATTGTTCTGCACTAAGTTCTAAGCTTTCTCTGTATTCAGGGAAATGATGCCTTATCCATAAGCTTGCCAGGGCGTAACCTATACCGGTTCTGGCCAGAATCACCGCCGAGTCCTTTATGCCCTCACGTTTAAACTTTTCCGACATTTCAGGCGCCTGCGACCTTTTTACTCCCGAATCCACTAAAAAAAGACTGACTCCTTTGGGAAATTTTGCAGATTCAACAATCTCCTCCGGAAAGGAGCGCATTAAAAGAATTCTGCCTGAAATTCCTTTTATAATAGATGCATGATCATTCATTCCCCCCCTGGTACCGTTATAATGCTCGCAGTACCCCAAGTTAACCATTTCATTCTCCGTGAGATCTAAATGAAAAAGTGTGTTGAATATTTGGGCTATACACATAACCAAAGCGGAAGAAGAAGAAAGCCCCCACCCCATAGGTATTTCACTCCAGAATAAGGCCTTAAAGCCATTAAGTTTTTTCCTGATCGCACCACCGGGATCACCTATTTCTGTTTGTAAAAAAGCGGCAAGTCCCTTTACAAATTCCTGCCAGTTCTTTTCCCTGAGGTTTCTCCATTTCTCATTGAACTCACCACCAGGCACAGATCCTGCTTTATGTTTTTTAAGCAGTTCCGTAAATTCCTGCTTTTTCCTTTTTTCTACATCTGTGCACCATCTATCCCAATCCTCAGTCGTTATTATTTCATCAGCAGGCTTGACATCCCAGTCATCTAATGAGAATTCACACGCTTTGAATTCCGGATTCATGTTTCTAAGAATAACTTTTCTATCTTTTCTTTTCTGAGCCAGATATATCATCTCCAAATTACCGGCTAAGTTGATCAAGTATCCGCCGCAGCCTTTAAAATCAGTATGCCCGCCGAATACCCTGGCCCTGCACGGTGTCCGGCCGATAATTGTTTTTGCAGACGAATCAAATACAGCATCTCTCTTAGCCTCAGCCAGCAGCTTTTTAAAATTGCACACTCTTTCCAGGATCCTTGCTTTACTATCTCCGTAATTTTTCCTAAGCCAGTCCATAACGCCGCCGGCCTGAAAATTTTGAAACATATGTTCCCATTCTGAAATTGTGAGCTTTGTTTCCATCATTTTTCCCATAAGTTAAATACTCCTTGCCAAAAGTGCTCTCCAAGGCCGATACGGTTTGTGCCGATGATTCTTGACCCAACGGTTACAGGGCGCGGATTCATATCAATGATATAAGGAAAGTATCTGAGTTTTTTTTCTAAAACCACATCCACACCTGCAAGCAGTGACGGCTCTTCATCTTGAAAAACAGCCCTTACAGCATTACAGGATGTATCCTTAATTCTGATTAAATCTTCATCTGCAAGGTCCAGATAATTAATAACTTCATTTATATTTACTCTTCTTGCACCCGTTTCCGCACTCACTACTTTTCCGCCGACCATGCAGTATCCCGAATCCGCATGATATTTTTCTCCATCAAAGCAGACGTTTATCCGAAAGACAAAATTCTCTTTTTTATAGAGGGTGTTTCCGGCTTTTCTTCTGACAACCAGATCTTCATGCCCTTGATTTATAAACGGAGCAGCCTTCTCATAGTCGCCTTTTTCAAAGAAAAAACATCCCTCTCCCTCTGTTCCCCTGTCGGGTTGTATATACAATCCGGCTTCAGAAAAGTCTTCAGCGATCTCATTAAAAGAATCCATTTTTCTTTTATTGAATCTGGAAATCAATCTTGTATCCGGTACAGGAATCCCGGAGTTTTTAAATATTTCGTACATTCGAAACTTGCTGTCACAGTTGGAAGTCCCTGAATTGTAAGGATTGACCATTATTATCTTAAGCTTATGAAATCTACTTGAAAGCCTGCGGTGGATTTCAATTTCGTTTGCTTTTCTGAAATGCAAGAAATGAACAACTGCAGGTAAAAACGGACTTTTCGAAGACAAGTAACACATCTTCTCATTTTGAATGCTGAAGTACTCGTTAAACGATAGATCCTTGTTTAAAGAATCCGTATGTACACCGATAACATTATCCAATGATGAAGAAAAACATACCCCGTTAAGACGGGCTTCTCTTATATCGCAATCAAAGTAGAGAAGCATATCGAAAAAGGTTTCCGGCGAGGCATTAAAAACGATTACGTAATTTTTTCTTTGTATAACTTTCCCCAGTCTGAAAGTATTTTATAAATTCGATATACTCCTTCGCCGTCACGGCCAACGAGTTTCAAACGGTCATTATGCGGCCGCCACAGGCCGGCGCCGGGGTTGGGCTCAATTTTTACCACTGCAAGGGATTTAACAGGTTTCTTTTTGTTTTTTTCATACTGCCAGAATAATTTCCTCATTTTACTGCCTTTGTATAATTTTACGGGCTGTGATTGTAATTCGCCCTTTTCATCATACACCTTTAATTTAGGATTTGGCCGGCCGCTTTTATAAAGCGGAATAAATTGTTCTTTTTCATGGTCGTAAACCCTTGTAAGGAAGTCTTGATCGTTAACCAGGAATACACACATATAATCACCCATTTCAAAGAGGATTTCGTGATCAGGACGGCCTAAGATATTTGAATGCTGTTCTAAAATTTCTCTATCAAAGCTAAACTCATTGTGAACCTCCAAATAGCTTTCCAAAATTCTCTTGCGATTAGCAAGAATGAATTCTTCCTGTGACTTTATGGAAGAAAGAGCCGCCCGTTCCAATTCATCTTTTAAATCCTTACGATATTTGGGATTAATCTTTTCATCGCGATATTCGAACAGTCTCCCGCCCTGACCCACATTGGCAATTCCGGCCGTGCTTACAACTGTAATGCGGTGTGTAATGGTGTAGCTGTCATTCGGGTTCTTCATGACGATCAGGCGGAAATAGGAGAAAAAGGGAGTATCCTCCTGAATACCGATTCCCAATTCAGTAATAAATCTCTCCTTAAGAAGCTCGAGGAACTCATCCGAATAGAGCTTTCTTACCTTTGACGGAATAACTTCCTGGATTACCGAATTATCAGTTTTGGAGATATCATAGACCAGATCCGTCAATTTTTTTATATTTTTCGAAAGGTAATTTCCATTGTTATATCTAACAGGTAAAATTTTTGATCTTCTGCCGCCCGATTCTTTCTCCGCTTTTACAATCAGCACCCTGTGCCTGGATGCCATGCCGTGGATCAATTCTTCAATCTTTTGTTTTGCCTGTTCCGGAAGAAAGTTTTCTGACTGCATCCGGTACCAGTTGCGCTGATCAGGACATGATATACCGCTCCCCTTAAGCATGCGCGGCAGGTCGCACTTCAGATATGTTGCCGCCTCCCAGAGCAGAGGCTGGATTAGGGGAGCGCCGACCTTTTCAATATGCGGGCGCAGGAAATGAGTAAAGTGGAACCAGACAGCATGTACAACCAGGTTCTTCTCAAGCCTTGCTAAAATCCATGTTCCATTTTTATCTCTAAAGAATATCTCTTTTGCAATAAGAAGCTTCCAGCCTTTCTTTTCAGCAATACTTGGGAAAGGAACTGAGAAGAGATTGATCCCTGAAGCAGAGAATTTCGGGCCCTGTTCCAAAGCAACACTGACCGTTGTATTGCCTATGGGATACACAATTCCAATATTTACACCGTCTTCGACTTGCAGGTTCTTTCTGATTTCCGGCAGCGGGTATCCATCGAAGATTAAAGTGGCCAAATCCCGCAGTCGCGCATACGAAAACCACTTCCGCTCAAGTTCGGAGTCAGCATTTACACCGATTGCAGGACAAATCAGCCTGTTTCCTCTATCGAATTTTCCCACTAATGAATCCATGTAATCGCCGGATTTGTCCGACAGATTCGACTTGTCTTTCAACAGATTCAGGATAAACTGATGCAAGAATTTATGATGCTCTACTGCAAACCGGAGGAGTTTTTCTCTTGGCCAGTCTTTGAAAGCATAGGTCCGTTCTGAATGATAATGGTATGGGATATAGTCAAAAATATGGTTGTTCAGCGTACTGTCAAAAAACTTTGCTAAGGCCTTCCATAGTGCAACCCCATCTTCTGCATATATTATTTTTTCTATCAAGTAAGCGATGTCGAGCAATTCCAATGCCCTGGCTATTTTTTTAAAATGCACTCCGGAATGGTTTATCATCTCAAAGATTCGCGTACCCTTTCTTTCTATGGAAGCGTATTCTGCATCAAGCAGGTTACCACCCCTGAATGTGCTGTCCAGTTCCTGAAGGCATTCATTATTGAAGGTTTCATCCTTTACGAGATTCTCTACAATGTCTATCCAGACCTTTTTCGTTAAAGCAAGAAATACACCGAACTTTTCTTCAGAGATATTTTCCGGAGAAATTTGGGAAGTGGCATCTGCATAGTCATTTTCTATTCCCCTGCCGGGTTTCGCTATCTCCTGCTGAAACGCGCTCCGCCTCTGCTTAAGCCTTAATGCCGACTCAAGCTGCTGCCTCCTGATTTCACGTGTTTCTAATCTTAAAGCCGGCTCTTCCACAGCTTTCAAGGAACCGCTAACACCTGTGGATACCTCTTCGTATTCCTTGTCTTCAATTTCTTCAGGAACGTATTCAGGCTTAAAGCAGTGCTCTATAATATCGGGCATTCCCTCTGAGCCGGTCTTCTGTTTCAAGGCAAAAGCATAATCTTCCCTTATCTGATCAAGATCATCCCGGCTTACTTTTCCGTTAAAAAGCCATCTTCCGCCGATTATCAGGAATGAAGCAAAATCAAGCTTTTTTAAGGGTATCCCCCTGGCCATTTCGCTTATCCTCTCAGATGCATAGCGGTAATACGGCTTCCATACATTAAATTGCCTGGCGCTGATCTCCTGCCGAATATATTCCTCATCTTTTTCTAAGTCCCTTAAGCGCCTGAGAATGTTTTCGAAAAGCTCATCCGCCTCTTTTTTTCTCCTCTCCATAATGAGTGCCAAAAGAGTGCGGGCATCCTCTTTTTCCCTGGCCATTTCCTCTTTCCACTCATCAATTTCCTGTTTTGCGATACCCATGCACCCATAGTAGGACTGCTCGTCTAAAGTAAAAAGCTCCTTGACCTTTTCTTTAGCTTTAGGATAGCGAAAAGAAAATGCGAATCTTCGCGCGCCCGAGGTGCCGTCTGCAAAGTATAGAGGCTTGTTCCTGCCGTTTTTCATTAAATATACAAGCTTAGGAAGATTATCTATAAGATCCAGGAGCTCTTTATCCGGAATACCCAGATCAATAAAATCAGCCCCTGTAAGCGCCGCCTCATAGCGCTCTTTTGAATAGATGCCGCGGGCCTCGGTTATGAAAATATGCTTTACAGCACCAATTTCTTTTATCAATCTCTCTTTATCTTTTTCATCCAGGCCCTTCCATTGTGAAATATCCCCGCCGAAGCTAAACGCATTGGCTGAAATTGTTTCTTCTGTCTGTCCGTACTTTGAAAACCGCTTCTTAACTGCCTCTGAAATCTGGGCCAGGTTGTTCCCAAATACTAAAAACACCAAGTTATGGCCTGACAATCGCCTTAAATCCTCCCGGGATTCCCACTCCCAGTTCTCCAAATCTAGCCCGTGTTCTAGTGTATTTTTAGTTATCCATTCCGCAGAATATCCTGCCTGTAAGAAGGCTTCTTTGGCCTTGTTTGCAAAACAGGAAAAATCCATGGGCACATGCCCGAACATATCCTTTGCCGTACACATACCTACAAGGCGTATATCCAGGGGCGAAGGATAGGAGGAAAGAATTCGTTCATAGATTTCCCTTCCCTCAGGATCAATATCCTGAAGCAAATGCCGGGACAACCCGGAAAAAACTTCAAGCTTTCTCGCTCCTGCAGAGAACCGTACATCAGTAACATCTTCTTTATATCCTGCACTGATCACACCAATCAGTTTATCCAGGGATACATCAGGATTTCTATTCCGGGATTCTTTTACTAAAACATTAATCAAGCGTACTTTGTCGAATACGCCGCTTCTGTTTATTTCCTCCATGCCTAAGGCCTTCTTATTCTTCCAGTTCGTGATCACATAGTTATTGTTTGTTTCCTCATCCTCGTAAAGAACCCCTGCTATGTTTAAGGTAAGTGCAAGCTGGGGCAGGCGCGGTATGTATTCACTGTAATTTGACATAAGATAAGCTTTTGCTTTTTCTTCCCACTTCAGAGGATCAGGGATCTTACGGCGCAGTTTTATTATGTGCAGCAAATCTTCCACGAGTTTTTCTCTTAAAAGTTCATCCTGGGGGATGTCAAAGCTGTCGAATATTTCTTTTGTTGTTTCCGGGTTTAAAGCACGGGTGATGATTGCAAAGAGCAGGGAGAATTCTTTTGGTACACAGAATCCTCCGTATGTTTCACCTGCAGGCAGGACCATTCTGTCTCCCCGCTTATTCCATTCTCCGCTCAAAAATTCAAAATCGCTTATGCCCAGTGTGTTGATATTGGCCCCGGCGGTCAGGGAAAGATAATACACACCGCCGCGGGTAAAGAAGTTTTCTCCGACTTTTAAGAATTCGGCAACTCTGGGGCGGCTCACAGCAGTAACGCCTGCAAGATTAAAAAGGGTATAGAGTGATTTTGCTCCTTTCGCCGCTGCATGTCCGTCCCCTCCCACCCATTTTGGAACATACTGTACAGATTCAATAATTTCCGGCCCAAGATCGACACGGCTCGGCGTGTATGCCAGATTGTATCGTTTGTACGGACCGGAAGACGCATACCGGTATGGCCCGTGATCTATAAGTTTAGCCAGCCCCTTTTCTTTGATTACCTCCCTTCTAGCTGTAAATCTGGCAAGAGGACCGATGTAATCCCTCAGGCCGTGCGAAGATTTATCCTGCACATGAAACCCTAAAGCTATTATTTTATTCGTCTCATATGCAATTTCAGAATACATCGAGCAGAGCACAAGGGATACCTTTTTTCTGTCATTCTGTTCTCCCTTTAAGCCCTGCTCACCCATAATTCTTAAGAGCTCTCCTTCCATCTCCTCTTCCATAACCACCTGTAACGCCATTTCTCCAATTGAATTACGGTAGCCTGCCATTTTTTTCTTCACTTCATCTTCGAGGCCGTACTCACCTTCTATCACGTATAATGTCATGGCTTCTTCAAGCCAGTTGGCAATATTGGTTTCGGTTTCTGTGGGGCCCAATGTGGTGAGCACATTCACATTCGGCAAAGGCCTTTTCTTCTGCAAGGCTAAAGATGCATAGAATTTAGATTTGGAGTTATTCTTTAAATCCTTTTGAGTCCATTTTATTGAACCTGTAAGTTTAAGAAGAGCTTCCTCTCTTGAGTAACCCTCTTCCTGAAAAGAGGCAAGCTTCTTGTAATTCTTACCTGCCGTTTTTTCAATCAGGAGTGCAACCTGACCTACTTCTCTTTCTTTTAGATTTTTTCGAATGAATGAGATAATACTTTCTTCTTTATCTTGTTTGCACCCGTATTTCCCGGCAACCAATCGTCTTGCAACACTGACATTTTCTCTGTTAATCACATCCTCAATATTCTTTGCCCAGGAATCTGCGGAGGTCTTGTAGATGATTTCAAGAATTTCCCTTTCGGTAAGCGCAACAACCCTGTATGCCCCGTTGTGAGGTATAATCATATAATGAGCATATGCAGGCAATGCTTCCACCCAATCACTGGCATACGGTAGCCAGGCGCCGGGGTCAGGGGATATTGTGCTATTATGACCTGTATCAGTTATCAAGGTTTCCATTTTCGGGTTTTCACCAAAAAAAGGATCCAACAGCTCGTTTACCCTTATAACATTGATTGCATCCAGCTCATGTATGCGGGAGATAAAAGCTACAAAGGCGGGCTCGAATTTATTAGCCTTTTGAACCTTCTGCTCTAATTTGTGAATCGAGTTTCTAAATCCGTCAATTATGGAGCGCGCTTCTTTTAGATGTTCAATCTCATAGTTATGGTCAAACTCATCGATATAGCTGAGCTCAAGATTCCTTAAATTGGCTTTTAGCTTCTCTAACGCACCTTTAATGCCTGCCAGTGAAAACCAATTCCCTGCTGCAAGATTCACAACTCTTTGAAGCTCCGGCCCGATCTTTAGCGCTCCTTCTAAGTGGGATAGCTTTTTAAATTCATTGCTCAAAGATGAAATTTCTCTTCGTATTTCTTCGCTTTTTATGCCTTTTGAATCCGCAATCAGTAAAGCATCTGTATAAAATGCACGTCCGAACCTGCATACAAGCAGTCTCTTATCATTTTCCAGGCAGTATTTAAAGACCCTCTGTGCATTCTGACGATCTACAGAAGGATCGTAAGTATTCGAAAGAACGTTCAATGTTTCTAAGCGAAGAGAAGGAAGATCGCTTTCGAATTTTCTTTCAACCTCATAGGCCCGAAGCCGGTCATAGGGAATATCCGTCAATATCCTTGCTTTTAACAGAGAGATCAGCCTGGCTTTTTCATTAGCTTGAGAAGCGGGATATACTTCTAAAAGATCCTTAAAATAATTACCGGGATCTATTTCAGGGCTTTTCAGAGCAGCAATTACGGCCTTTTTTTCTCTATCTGAAGAGGAAGCAAAGAAAAAAAAGAGTTTCTGCAGTGCTTCTTCCTCAGAAATACCTGCAAGAATCTGTTTTTCATAATTAATCGCGAGATTAAAGAGTAATTCTTTTGCTGCAGGGGAAGCCTGCTCAAGGGTGTTGAGAATCTCTCCGTTAAAGCTTATTATTTTATAGTACTTACCGCCTCTTTTAGTAATCTGAGAATCAGCGAAACAGGGTAATTTATCGTAGACATGTATCTTTATGCCCTGTTTATCAAATCTCTTGATAATCCTTCCCTTTTCTCTTTTTGCAATATAGATTTTGCCTCCTTTTTTATCTATTACTCTGCCTGTTTTTAGCAATGGAAACATTTGATTTGCTCCAACTAGTGCTGTTCAGCCTTCGGATCAGATACAGTATATTGTCATAAAATTATAAATATTTTATCACAGTGCTTTTCCTTAAACCAGTAGCAAAAGAAGCATGAGTATGCTGAAAAACTATTTCTTGACATTCCAGGGACTTAAAATTAAGGTTTTAAAATTGGATCAGTAATGCCTGTTAGAAGCAGAGCTGCGAACAGGAGATCATGTGCTCATAGTGGGAAGAGTTGTATCTTCGTATATGAATGAGGATAAAGGGGTCAGGCGCATCTACAGCTTGAAGGCGGACCAGCAAATTGGGGGAGTTAAAGCTCTATAATGGAACAGTGGGAAAAGAATCTCTACATCTGCTGGTTTACCCAGATTATTTCCTTAACCGGCTTTGGCTTTATGCTTCCCTTTATTCCCCTATTCATCCAGACACTTGGCATTACATCCTCAACTGAGCTGCGCGTCTGGGTTGGTCTGCTTACCGCTGCCCCGAGTCTGCTTATGGGGATCATGGCGCCCATATGGGGTATCATTTCTGACAGGGTAGGGAGAAAGATAATGATGCTCCGGGCAATGTCAGCCGGCGCCATTATTATCAGTTTGATGGCATTAGCTCAGAATGTGCAAACGGTTCTTATCCTCCGCATCTGCCAGGGCCTTTTTACAGGGACAATAACCGCCTCTGCCACACTGGTAGCCTCAGGCACCCCCAGGCACAAGCTCTCCTATGCCCTGGGTTTACTCTCCTCTTCCACCTACATAGGTTTCTCCTTCGGTCCCTTTATAGGGGGGCTCTGCGCAGAATTCCTGGGCTACCGGATCAGTTTTTTTATAGGAAGTTTCATAATAAGCATAGGATTGATCCTGGTCCTTATATTTATTAAAGAGATCAAGGCGGAGGATGTGCCCGCTGATACAGGAGCAAAACATTTCTCGCTGCAAGTCATTTTCCGAAAATCTTTTTTCATCCTCTTTCTAATAATGTTTCTGTTGCGCTTTTCGCGGACGATGCCCGTAACATTTCTACCCCTCTATATTCAGGGGGTGCGGGGCACTATAAAGGGAACATCCGCCATTACCGGTATCATTTTAGCCTTAACAGGCGTAGTTACGGCTCTCTCCGGATTCACTGTTGCTCGATTGGGGGATAAACATGATCGGTTAATGCTTTTAGCCGCCTTTTTAGGAATTGGCGCTGTAGCTGCTTTTCCGATATTCTTTACCGGAAGTTTTTTATGGTCTATTTTCTTCTATCTTATTGCCATCTATTTCATTGGGGCTGTGAATCCTATTCTCCAGTCACATTTAAGCTCTAATGTACATCCCGGCAATCGCGGCGTTCTCTTTGGGCTTCTAACCTCTGCGGGGAATATTGGGTGGTTCTTTTCACCCCTTGCGGGCAGTGCTATAGCAATATATTGGAGTATTAAACATATATTTCTCTTTTTCAGCATGTCTTTATTTATTACCTTTTTGATTATTGCTGTTTACAGGATACATATGAATAGAGTCGAAAAAACCCATTAACTAATTAAATTGTATTGTATTTTTACTTTTCGCTGGCTAAAATCAAGTCATGAGTGATCTTGAAAATACTCTAAAAGAAACCTTTGATTTTTATTCAACACAGGAGAAAACCATCATATCGAGAATTGCCCTTCTCCCCAAAGGAAGTATCAAGGCAAAGGAGATAAATGGAGATACATATTACTATTTAAGATTCAGGAAAGGAAAAAAGGTAGTTGATGAATATATCGGAAAAAATGTTCCGAATGATCTTATGTATAAACTCACAGAGAGAAAAAAGCTAGAAGCAGAATTGAAGCAGGTAAGGAAGGGACTTTTGCTTTTAAGAAAAAAGCCAAATATAATTTCAGACTTTACAGAACCCGTACAGAAAATATTTAGGGAGTTTACCCATCGCAGATTACATCCGCAACATGATTTTTACACGCTAAAATCCAACAAAACATTTTCGGGCGCTGGACTTTAAAAATTTCTTGCTAAAATAACAATATTTTAAGGTATGATAGCAAAAGAAGGGCTGTGGGAATATGGAATAGAAGTTATTGGGAGCTGGTGCTTCTTAATTTATCAGAGATACTTACCTTTAGAAAAATACCCATTGCGCACTCAAGACATAGATATCCTAATACCTTTGCCTTACAAAGGGAAATCCTTTAATATTTCTTCCATGCTGAAACAATTAGGTTTCGAGGAGAATTTCAATCCGGACGGTTCTATATTTTTTACTGGCTGCGGACTCAAGATAGAGTTTCTTTCTCCAAAAAGAGGAAGAGAGAAGAAGACTACTGAATATATTAAAAGTTTAGCTGTTTCACCGCAACTGCTGAGATTCATGGATATTTTGTTACAGGAAACCATTATAATAAATATTGCAAAGGGCATCAGGGTTAGGTTACCTTCTCATTGCTACGAGATGATGGAACACTTTCCCAAAAACCTGGAAAGGCAAGGTGCATAATGCCATTAATCATGCTTATAGCATTTTGCCACTGGAAAATAATCTGCTTAAGAAACTTGAAGAATCTTTGAAGTAAGTTTTTGCCCCACATTTATCTTATTTCTTAAGTCTGTAGGGTAAATTACAGGATCACAATGACCTGTATACGAAAATTGCCGTTGCGGAAAATTATAAAGAGCTACTCCCGGGAGATAAGGGGGATCCGGAAACTATAGGCCGCTGGGGTACCAGCCAAAAGCCACAAGCTCATCACTTGTAGCGATGAGTGTTCGCTTGACTGAATTAAATCAGAATATAATATTAGTTGAAAGCTTTGGAGGAATCATATGATTATTGATTTTCATACCCATGTTGGAGATCTTCGCTCACCTGAAAAAATGGACCGCAGTCCGGTTACCTGGGAGAATCTTATTGAACGTTTGGATGATGAGCACATAGACAGAGCGGTTCTCCTGCCCCTCTGCATTACACCGGAGAGCCTGCAGGCGCCCTTCTTGTTCTCTCCACAGCCAGATATTATCAGCATGCTGAAAACAGCAGCCCTGTATGCAGAGCGCCTGATTCTGTTCGGAAATCTTGATCCCCGCATGGGGTGTTTGGGCAATCTGGAGCCCCATCAGGTTACCAGCCCCCCGGACACTGACTTCTCATGGATTCTGAAGCGTTTTAAGGAGCTGGGCTGTGTCGGTATCGGCGAGGTCACGGCTAACATCCCCCTGGATGATCCCCGTGTGATAAACCTCTTCAGGCAGTGCAGCAAATGGGATATGCCGGTGCTTTTTCACTGCACCGGTCCTGGTAAGGGAGTGTACGGCCTGTATGATGAGGTTGGCTCCCCCCGTCTGGAAAGTCTGCTTAAGCAGGTCCCGGATACCACGGTCATCGGTCATGCCCCTGGATTCTGGGCAGAGATCGGCGGGGATTTAAAACCTGAAAGCAAGTTCATCTACCCGGAAGGGCCGATAGAAAAGGAGGGCAGCCTGCCGCGGTTGCTGCGCGATTATCCGAACCTGTATGCGGATATTTCGGCCAACAGCGGCTTTAATGCCATCAGCAGGGACAAATCTTTCGGTGTTCAATTCTTGAGTGAATTTCAGGACAAGGTACTCTTCGGTACGGATGTGTGTTTCGGTGATGAGGAGGGGAGGATGCCTCATCTGGCCTACCTGCGCAGTTTGCTTTCCGATAAGCTGATCAGCCGGGAGGTGTTTAACAAGATCACCGGGGGAAATGCCTTAAAGATACTGAAGTTGTACAAACCCTGAGATTTAATGCTGTAAAAATTTGATATTTTTGATTGCAATTAATAACATAAAATAGTATTAAATATTTTATGGAGCTAAATGTTATTCAGATGGAGGGTGATATGTCAGAAATTCTGGCCGTCAACGGCGGGCCAAAGGCAATAACACTGGATCAGGATGAGGCCCTGCGCTGGCCGAGGCTGACCGAAGAGGATGAGCAGGCCGTGCTTGACCTGATGCGAAAGAATGAGATTTCCGTTTCCGAAGAGCCCAAGAAGCTGGAGAAGGAGTTCGCTGAGTTTTTGGGCGCAAAATATGCCCTGGCTGAGGTCAACGGTACAGCCGCTATATATGCGGCCCTGTTTATTTTAGGCATCAAAGAGGGGGATGAGGTGATCTGTCCTTCATATACCTATTGGGCTACTGCCATGCCCGCATCTACCCTGGGCGCGAAGGTTGTTTTTTGCGAGGTTGATCCCCACAACCTGAATATGGACACGGAAGATTTCAAGAAAAGAATAACGCCTGATACTAAAGCGGTTATACCGGTACATCTATGGGGTCTTCCCTGCGAGATGGATGAGATCATGGATGTTGCCTGGGAGCACGGCATAGCTGTCATCGAGGATGCATGTCATGCGCATGGGGCAGAGTATAGGGGGAAAAAGATGGGGACCCTGGGCGATTTTGGAACTTTTAGTTTTCAGGCTTCAAAGAACCTGCCCGGAGGCGAGGGAGGAATGCTTATAACGGATAACCGGGAGTATTATTTTAAGGCCATTACCCTCGGGCATTACAGAAGAGCTGCCGACCTGCCGGAAAGATACAGCAGATACCAGCATACCTGTTTAGGCTTCAAACACCGCATGTCACCACTCCATGCGGCTATCACCAGGGTTCAGCTTAAGACCCTCAACGAGAAGAACCTTGTTCGCAGCGTCAATATTGAGAAGCTGCTGAATGCCCTGGACGAGCTTCGAGGATTTCACATTTATCGCCCCCCTTCCTATATAAAACGGGTGTACTATGAAAATGATATAATTTATCGGGGAGAGGAGACCGGGGTGCCCATAGACAGGCTTATTGAAATGCTTAATGCCGAGGGCGCTGAGGTTCGACGAGATCGTTATCCTCTGCTCCATCAGCAGCCCTACTATGTAGAGAGAGGCAGTAATCCGGAGGATCTTCCCATAACCAGGGAAGTTAATGAACAGATCATGGCACTCCCTACCTTCCCCGGAGATGACGGAAGCCTGGTTGAGCAATATATTAAGGCTTTCAGAAAGGTGGCCGCATCCTTCTAAAAGAATAATATTTCGGTGTAGTGAACAAAATACTAAAACATCTCCTTGAAGTACTCCGCACTTCTATCCCTTTGAGCTTTCGTCAGCCCTTGAAAGATCTCTCAGGTCCCATCCGTCAGCTTTTTCTCTTGAAAAAAGCCCTCCTCTTGTTGATTTTTAGCTCTTCCACGATTATAATCGTTCCTATAAATTAAAATGAAAATAGCCATTAATTCTACAGGCACGAATGAGGACTCTTCAGTGGATCAGCGTTTTGAAAGGTTCAAATATTTCTGTATATACGATACGGACAGCAAAGACTACACCGCAGTTGAAAACGCAGCACACTTTGCCTCCTGCGGTGCCGGTGTTATCGATCTGCTGGCTGGACTGCGTACCGATCAGGACCTTTTAATCCGGTATTATGGCATAACCCTGGATGAGGTGAAGAAAATATACTTAGCGGCTGCATTCAGCAGTTTTATGAACCTGGATAATGCTATGGATATCGGTTTATTGCCGAAGATTCATAAGGGCAAATATATCAGGTAATGAAATCGAAGGCGAGAACTTTCAATATTTGCTAGCTGAGATAGCATGTATAGCGATATTCAGCGATGGTTTAAGAGAGAGGGCGCGGTATTTTTAAAGGATATCGGTGTCCGCCCTGGTTACCTTGTTTTAGATTTCGGTTGCGGGAGCGGGCACTATACCATCCCTGCAGCTAAAGTTGTGGGAGAGTCCGGGCGGGTTTACGCCCTCGATAAAAGCAGCTCTGTTTTTGATAAACTGATGGAGAAAGCGGCCACGATGGGTTTTAATAATATAGTCGCCGTACAGTCCTTAAAGGAATTGAAGCTATGTCCAAACGCTGATTCTCTTGACGTCGTACTTTTATACGATGTGCTCCATTCTCACTATTTCACAGTGGCTGAGAGAAAGAATTTATTAGAATCGATCAATACAGTGATGAAATCGCATTCCCTTCTCTCTATATATCCAAAGCATATGGGACCTATTGAAATCAAAGTGATCAGAGACAAGTTGAAAAAGCTCGGGTTTTATCTGGAAAGAGAGGCTGCGGTGCATCTAATCCATAACGGGAGCTACGACAACGGGAATATATTGAATTTCAGAAAAGAGTAGGAAGCGAGTATGCCCAGAACTAAACCATTTGATGAACATTATGAGGAGTATGAAGAATGGTTTTCGAAGAACCGCTACGTATATCAATCTGAACTCAAGGCAATAGGGCATTTTATTCCTCAGCGTGGTAAGGGTTTTGAGATTGGCATTGGCAGCGGGAAATTTGCCGTACCTTTCGGGATCAAAGTAGGTGTCGAACCTTCTAAGGCGATGCGGAAGCTGGCAAGAGAGAAGCGGATAAGAGTCTACCCCGCCGTGGCCGAGAGTCTGCCCTTTGAGGCTGGGCAGTTTGATTTTGCATTAATGGTGACCACAATCTGTTTTGTAGATGATATTAAAAAATCATTTCAAGAAGTGGAAAGAATTCTAATAAATGGAGGTTATTTCATTATCGGATTTGTGGATAGAGCAAGCTCTTTGGGCCGTCGGTATGAAAAAGAGAAAGAGGCCAATGTTTTTTATCGGGAAGCCACTTTTTTCTCTACGGTAGAAGTGCTGTCCCTGTTGGGTGAGTGCGGCTTCGAAGAGCCTGAAGTGATCCAAACGGTTTTTGGTAAATTGGCAGAGATAAAATCCATACAGGATTACAGAGAGGGTTACGGAGAAGGAGGCTTCGTGGTGATTCAGGCAAGGAAGGCTTCGTGATGAGATAATTGGTATGCAACGTTTGGTTTGTACGGCCTAGCCCGGAGACGATAAAGAGCTATCACATTCTCCAGGAGAAGATAGAGAAACCAAACAAAGTATCTATCCCTTCTGTCACACAGACCAGGATCAGGGATGGGACGCGGATTCACCTGTTGGGAAATGTAGATAATCAGAGCCATGTCGAATACGTACTCCAAAACGGGCTCGAAGGGGTGGGGCTGTTCCGAACCGAATTTTTTGTGCGCACTGCAGGAAGGGTACCCAATGAAGGAGAGCAGTATCGAATCTACCGACAGATGAACGATACTCTGTCCGGTAGAGATCTGGTTGTCCGTACCTTTGACCTGGGTGCCGATAAGGCAGGTGTCCGGTCTTGGTCGACGCGAGGGTACAAACCCTGCCCTGGGGATACGCGGGATACGACGTCATCTCTTGTGTCGGCCTGAAGAGCTGGATGCAATTTCAAATACCGATCTCAACAGAAGGCCGTATTCGTCGAAAAAAGGGGGAACACTTTTGGGCGGCACAACAATTATTATCTGGAACGTCTTTCAAAGAGCTTTGATGATAACGCTCTTTATTTTTGTCATGATGTTGCTTCTTGATTTCGTTAATGTGCTATCCCGCGGCAAGGCGACACGCTTGGTGAGAGGAGGGGCCTGGCGTCAATACCTGCTTGCTTCCTTTCTGGGTACTACCCCGGGGTGCCTGGGGGCATTTCTCAACGTTTCCTTCTATGTGCACGGCCTAATAAGTTTCGGGGCCTTGCTTGGGGGGATGATCGCCACTTCTGGGGATGAGGCATTTGTTATGCTTGCTCTCTTCCCCCGGGATGCCTTGATGTTGTTCGGATTTCTTTTTATCCTCGGGATTCTCCTGGGTTGGTTGTCCGATAGAATCGTCGGATTGCTGAAGCTCAAGACCTGCCGGGAGTGTATTCATCAGCAAGTCCACGAAGCAGAAGCAGTAAAGCCCTTCGACTTAAAGAGCCTGATTCAGAACGCACTGCACGTTTCACTGCCTCGCCTTCTACTGCTCGCCGTCTTTCTCTTCGTTTTTGGAGGGATGATATTCGGCCTTTTTGGTCCTCCGGCCTGGGGGTGGAAAAAGATCACCTTCGTAAGCCTAATGGCTGTAGCGCTGGGCATAATAGCCGTCTCTACAGATCACTACTTTCAGGAGCATATCTGGGATCATATTGTAAAAAAACATCTTTGGAGCGTTTTTCTCTGGTCCTTTTTCGCTATGCTGTTCGTAGAGCTGGGCTTCCAGCATCTGGACCTGGAAGGCTTCGTCCAGAATCATCTGGAATGGGTTGGTCTCCTGGCAGTGCTCTTGGGTTTGATCCCGGAGTCCGGACCTCACATGGTTATCGTTATGCTCTACTCAAAAGGCCTGATACCCTTTTCCATCCTCCTGGCCAGCTCGATTGTGCAGGATGGACACGGGATGCTGCCTCTTCTTTCCTACACCGTTAGGGACTCGTTTCTGGTCAAGCTGCTGAATCTGCTCTTCGGCGTGGTCGTTGGACTGGCTCTCTACTGGGCCGGGCTCTGAGCTTAACGGTAACATCAGTAAGTTTAACGTCGAGCCTACTATGAATAATGCTGACAGCATAATGCCCAAAGACTTGAGCCCGTTTTTCAAGCCGGGCTCCCGATAAATTTCGTCCTTCTTGTGAATAGAATGATTATTATTTCAAAAAAATGTGGTACCACAACCATCCCACCAGAATTTACATAACCGTTTCTTTTTTATTTTCCGTCTTTTAGTCTTCATATACCATCTTTTGAGGTTTCGCATTTATATTTTTTTATGGCCTTATTTAAGGTCCTTCTCGCTAAACAAATACAGTCAATTTTTTCAGGTGGCATTTTACCTATATATTCTTTAATTTTATTTTCACTAATCATTTCTGCTTCTTCTAACGATTTGCCTTTGATTAAGCTAGTCAATGCCGAACCTGCAATAAATGCGCCCATGCATCCTATAGTTAAAAATTTTGCATCGATAATTTTATTGCCCAATAGTTTAATGAAAATTTCTATTGTGTCTCCACATGGTCCTGTATATGAATAATTTATTGATGGATCTTTCATTTCTCCAAAATATTCCTTATTAATATACAAACTAATTCCTTTATCAGAATATCCTTGCTTTTTTAATAACTCTTCTATTGCATTCATTTTTAAGTCTCATTGTTATCCTAAATATTTTATTTGACTTCAAAGGTTAATTTTTTCCAAACATTTTTAATATTTTTTGTTATGTCACCATTCGTATATTCAACAACTGATAATCCTTGCATTTGAGCCTCAGTTACTTTTTTATCATAAGGTATTACACCTATAAAATCAGAGTTATTATCTATAGCAGTCTTTTTTATATTAAGAGTCATATCAGTATTTAGATCGTATTTATTTACCACAACTCCAGATTTAATTCTAAAGTGATTAGCTACATCTAATATTCTTTTCAAGTCGTGCAATCCCGATACAGTTGGTTCTGTAACAATTAATGCATAATCTGCTCCAACTATTGAGGCAATAACAGGACAGCCTGTTCCTGGAGATCCGTCTATTATTGAATTGCCTATATTTGCTTCATAGGCAAGCTGATTCTTTTTACTTTTTACAAGAGTAACTAATTTCCCTGAATTTTCTTCGGCAATACCAAGCTTTGCATGGGATAATGGGCCAAATCTAGTATCAGATACAAACCACTCTCCATTTATAGCATCTTGTAATTTTACTGCATCATATCTGCAGACAAGCTCACATACTCCGCAACCTTCGCATATAGTTTTATTCACACTAAATAGTTCTTTTCCATTTAGAGTTTGTTTAGTAATTGCATTAAACTGGCATGTTTTATAACATTCTCCACACCCAGAACATTTAGAAGGATCGATCTCAGCAATAACACCACCACAAAAATATCCACTTTCTTTGATTTCGGGTTTCAAAATAAGATGCAGATCTGCTGCATCTACATCACAGTCAGATATTACAATTTTTTTGGCTAATGCAGAAAAAGAGGCAACTAAGGATGTTTTTCCCGTTCCTCCTTTTCCGCTAATTACTACTAATTCTCTTGCTTTCTTATTACTATTGATTTTGTTTTGATTAACTTTTTCATATATTTCTGGTATTTGAATATTTACCATTTTTCTTCTTTTAACTTGCTTTTTTTTCTGAGCTCTTTGTATAATTTGCATAGAAAGATTTTCAAATACGTTTTTATATTGAGGAAGTTTCTCCACAACTAAATCACCTATAGAATAAACTTCAGCTATCATGCGGTCATCTGGGATTTCTCCAATAATTTCTAATTCTTCTTTAAGGCAATATTCTTTTAAGTTATTATCTAAATATTCAGCTCGATTTATAACAATGACAGGTTCTTGATTCAGCTCTCTACACATATCCACTGCAAGACGTAAATCATTCACACCAAACGGTGTTGGATCTGTAACTAAAACACATAAATCAACATCCTTTACTGTTTCACAAACTGGACATGCTGTACCAGGAGAAGAATCAAAAATATTTATACCTTCAGAAGCACATTCCTTTACTTTTCTTATTACTCTGGGTGACATTCCACCTTCTCCTGTCTCTAAAAGTCCATAATGAAAATCTATACTTCCACTTTGACCTTGTTTTAATACACCAATTTTCCTATCTTTTTCTATAATAGCATCCGCTGGGCATACTATTTTACAGGCACCACATATATGGCACATATTCTTAAAGAATAAAATGCTATCCTTTATCATTGCTAAAGCATTATATCTGCATACTTCTATACATTTACCACATTTAATACATTTACTATCATCAGCTCCATAAGGAGATAAAATTGTAATCTCCTTTTCTTCATCTATGGTTGGTTTCAAGAAAAGATGTCCATTAGGTTCCTCAACATCACAATCAAGATATCTCACTTTTTTGCCTAATCTTTCAAGCGTACTTGCAATATTGGTAGCAATAAAAGTCTTACCTGTTCCACCTTTACCACTTGATATAGCTATTTTTAGCATCATTTTAATTTCCACTTGGTAATCTTTATAAAAATATTCGAAGAGCTAAAAAAATTAAGTATCAATTTTTAATCCTTTAATTAGCCTCAATAAATTTTAACTATTGCCAACTACAACAATATCACCCTTTTTTACACCTAGTTGATGAGCAACCGGATCACACTTAGCCATTAATAAAAAGTATATTTTCTTGTTTTTGATCTCATTTAGGCTCTCATAATTACCCTGTCCTTTAGAGATTATAAAATCAGTATCTTTATAAATTTTCTTGAATTCAGAAGAAGATTGTTCAAAATCAATTCCAGGAAAATCTATACCTGTATCTATTATCTTTGCTAATTTAGTAATGCCGACAAAATCAGCATCTTCTATAGTAGAATCATTAAGTATAGGCTTTCCCCTTACTGCATAAATGACATTTGGATGATTTATCGTTTCTAAAAATAGTTTATCAAATACAATTTCTCCTGAATTATCTCCTAAGAATAATATGCTGTTTGCATTTTTAATATCATTAAATAAATTTTTGCTGTCATTAATTGCAAATTCTATACTTTCAAGTTTTGAAATTGTTTCTATTAAATTAAAAGAATGATTAGGAGCAAAATCAATTATATTTCCAATAATAGATAGTTTTAGTGTTTCATATATTGGCTTTTTATTATTTATTATCTTATTTTTCAGTTTTTCATATATATCCATGCATAGTTTATTATATTTATATTTTATTTCTTTATATGGATCTTTGTTTCCTGTTTCATTTTTTACTATTTTATACATTTCCTGGGCAATTTTTGGTGGTGAATAATCAAATGATTCTTTTAGTAAATACTCAAAAATCTTTTTGATAATAATTTCATGTTTATCTTCTTTTATTAGACCATTTTTAAATAATCTGATAATACTCTGAAGCAGACATGGAATACACTCATAATATGTTTTCATATGCATTTTAAGGATAAATTATTAAAGTATAATTATACATATTTTATATCCAGTATTTTATCTCTATTTATAAATTATTTTTCATTACATCTTATTCTCTTACCATCTTAGTACTACAATCTGGGCATGCAACGTTATAGCAAGGCACCCCTTGCTGATGAGGAACTTTCATCCCACATGAGGGGCAGATACAATTTCCACTAGGACCAGCTCCCGGACGGTTTCCACCCATTCTTCCTCTTCCAGTATTTTTACCGAAACCACTCCCTCTCGTGCCTCGGCCTGTTCCAGGTCCTTGTCCTGAAGGGCCTGTTCCGTCTCCTCTTGGCATTTTAATTACCTCCTTTCATTCCAAAATGTGAACCTACACTAGGTCGGCTGGTTGATTTTAGTTCTCCGGATTTATATTTTTCTATTGCATCTCTTACAATGCCGGATACCCCGGATATGATCTCTATTCCAGCAGCATTTAACGTCTGAAAGGCATTAGGTCCGCAATTTCCTGTTAATACTGCTTTAACATCCTTGCTTGCAACTAGCTGTCCAGATTGGATACCAGCACCTCCCATAGCTTGAGCATTTGAATTTTCAACTGCTTCAAAATCAAGAGTATCTGGTTCGGCTATAATAAAAAATGCACATCTTCCGAATCTGGGATCAATCTGTGAATCAAGATTATTACCCTGTGATGTAATACATATTTTCATAAATTACCTCCTTAAATATATTTTTATTAAGTATGATCGCATTCTGTTTTATCAAGACCATATCCTTTGCCGGCTCCCGGCCTGCAAAGTGACTCTCCACCTTTAAGTGTTCCGTTTAGAATTTGGCTTATAACATTGTCTATTTTACCAGATATCCCAACAATGGTATTAATATTCATTTCATTAAATAATCCTGTTGCTCTTGCTCCCATACCTCCAGCAATTATACATTCAACTCCTCTTTCATGGAGAAATTGAGGAATAAAACCTGGATGATGTCCTGGGTTGGATATGGTTTCCTTATTTTTTATTTTACCGTTTTCAATATCAATAATTGTAAAAAATGGACATCTCCCAAAATGGGCTGAAACATAATCTCCATCAGTTGATATTGCTGCTTTCATATATAGTACCTCCAATTTTTAGTTAAAATGAGATCCCAAACTTATATAATTCAATTAAATTAAATCCGGGATCATCAAGCTTTACTTCTGGGTCTTATCTTTTTCTGCTGTAAGCTGTTCTAACTCATGAATTCGCTCATTCATAGCATTCAAATTATCCTGCATTAACTTTGCCTGATTTTTAAGTGCCTCAGCTTCCTGTTCTGGAGTTACAGCTTGTGTTCCGTAAGGGTAGGGGATGTTTGTATTTACAACTCCTCCCCATGCAGGATAACCCATATTGTATCTTGCCCAACCTGGGAGTCCTGTAGCCCAATACATATTTCTAAAGCCTCTACCACCACCACGGCCAGACCAGCCAAAGCCTCGACCAAACCCACCTCGTCCCGGGATTGGATTCATATATCCAGGTACAGAATATCCAGCGCAGTAACCTGCAGCCCTTCCTGTTATTGGTCCTAAACCAGCAGGACCTGTTCCATCTCCTAGTGGCATAATATTACCTCCTTAATGTTAATTTATTAATAAAAAAGATGATCCCAGCGCAGCACCCTGCGGGCACCTGCCGGCTTACAGCCGCAACCGAAGTTCTAAAAGCAAAAGTCCACCACAATATATTTGGGCGCTCGCAAACCCGAGCTTCCTTCGGTCGCTGGACTTGATTATTTCTTGCGCTGAACGCGCAAGATTTTAAAGGTAATAGCATATGGTCCCATCCTTTTTATAAGTTATCTAAAATTTAAATAAGGATTGAATCCCCATCTTCTAAACCTTCTTCCTCTACCGAAATACCCTAAATTGTAACCGATCCTTACTGGTATCGGATTACCATATCCAGGTACAGGATATCCAGTATAGGAATCTCCAACTCTTCCTGTCATCATACCTGATCCAGTTTGATATATTCCCTCTCCTCGTGGCACATCAACCACCTCTTGCCTATTTTTCGTTGAAAAACGCACGGGTTTGCTCTCGATACCAGCAAATCCTTCGAGAATAGATGGATCTTCAGAATTAGTTTTCAGCACGCAGAATCCAATACCTCGTCCTGTCATAGGACCTTCTCCTCTCGGTCCGGTTCCATTACCTCTTGGCATAATCTCACCTCCTTTCTATTTATAATGATAATCATTTTCATTGTATAGCTAAATTTTTTAAGTATTTTTTTCTTCCTTACATTCATCACACAAGCCATAGAATCGTATTAAATGACCTGTAATATCAAAATTATATTTTCCTGATAGTTCTTTTTGGGTTTTATTTAGAAGTTCAAGCTCATCATCAATAAAATCAGTATAATCAATAATTTTTAAGCAATTAGTACAAATTAAATGATGGTGATGAGCTTTGTTTCCATAATCTCCAGATAATTCATATCTAGCACGGCTATCTCCAAAATCAAATTTAGAAATAATACCCATTTGATCTAATAACTCAAGAGTCCTATAAATGGTAGTTAATCCTATTTCTGGATATTTACTATGAAGTGTCAAATATATATCCTCAGCACTTAAATGTTTATCAGTACTTCTTAAGGCATTAATGATTGCTTCCCGTGAAATGGTTAATCTATAACCTCGACCTTTCAATCTTTTACGCCATTGGCAGCGGTTTCTCATAGCATTTCCCTTAAATTTGTTAATGGAAATAGCTTCCATTAACAAATTAATATAATTATTTTATTTTATCAAGTGCTTTTGAGCAGGTGCAGCTGAAAAAAGATATTCTTTCACAATATTTACTTATATCATCAAATATACATAATAAAATGAGCATATGGCAAGAAAATAAAAATGATATTGACAATATGCTAAATAGCATTTAAATAATATTAATAGGGAGCAGTGGAATGAAGATCGACCGGACCAATATCGAGATTATCAAGCTTCTTCGTGACGGCAGGAAACCCTTTAAGGAGATCGCCGATGAGCTGTCCATTACGGAAAACACGGTAAGAGCCCGGGTCAATAAGCTGAAAGAAGAGAGGGTGCTGGACATTTCCGGCTTAGTGGACCCTGAAGCCATTCCCGGGCACAGCATGATTATAGTGGGTGTGAAGCTAAATACCATGCATCTGGTGAAAAAGGGGGAGGAATTCAGCAAATTAAGAGGGGTTGTCTCAGTCAGTGTAGTCACCGGACGTTATGATTTGATTCTGGTGGTCTTATTAAAAGAGGATTTCGGTTTACTCGAATTCTTTACTGAAGAAGTTGATCCAATCGAGGACGTTCAATCCGTGGAAACCTTTGTGGTTTACCGCGGATACAATACAAAACTCCCCTACATTTTATAAGAGGAGATCACATGAATATACCGGGAAACTTAAAATATGCTAAAACCCATGAATGGGTAAGGGTGGAAGATAAACTTGCCTATATGGGGATTACAGATTATGCACAGGAATCTTTAGGAGATATTGTGTATGTGGAAATACCCGAGCTGGATGCGGGGATAAAAAAGGGTGAGGAGACTGCCACTATCGAGTCCGTAAAAGCCGTTTCAGTTATTTATGCCCCGGCTTCCGGAACTATAGCCAAAGTAAACGAGAATCTCGACGAGAGCCCCGAGCTGATTAATCAGAAACCTTATGAAGCCTTTATCTTTGCCATTGAGATGTCTGATCCCACTGAACTGGAAGACCTGATGGATTCTTTAGCCTATGAGGAATTCCTTAAACAGGAAGAGGAAAAGCACTAACCGGAGGAATCATTTGTTTCCCTATCTGCCTCATACAGAAGAAGACATTGCTGATATGCTGAACACTATCGGAGTTGACTCTATAGATGATCTCTTTCGGGATATCCCTTCTGAGCTAGAACTCAATAGGCCGCTGAATCTGCCTGAGGGTATATCGGAATACGAAGTTATTAAGAAATTGCGCGACATTTCAAAGCAGGACATATCGGAGTATGTTTCTTTCTTAGGAGGCGGCAGCTATGATCATATAATCCCGGCAGTAGTGAAACACATCACTTCCAGGTCTGAATTCTACACCGCCTACACCCCCTATCAGGCTGAGATCTCACAGGGGATTCTGCAGGCAATTTTTGAATTCCAGACCATGATTTGTGAGCTAACTTCCCTCGATGTGTCTAATGCCTCTCTATACGATGGGCATACAGCAGCCTCCGAAGCATGCGCCATGGCTTTAAACAGTGTCCGGCCCCGGGTTAAGGGGGCAGACACACTCCTGTACTCAGAAACAATCCATCCGTTTACTAAACAGGTGCTGGAAACTTATTTTTCGCACACGGGCATCACATTAAAAGAAATCAGGCAGACGGCTGGGGTCACCTCCTTTGAGGATCTGGAGAGTAAATTATCCTCCAAGGTGGCGGGAGTTATAGTGCAGACACCTAACTTTCTGGGATACTTAGAGGATTATACAGGATTCGCCGATCTCATCCACAACAATGGTTCGCTTTTCATAATCTCCTCTAATCCCCTTTCACTGGGAATCCTGAAACCTCAAGGGGCCTGGGGCGCGGATGTGGCCATCGGGGATACTCAAGCCTTAGGCCTCCCTTCCTATTTCGGAGGACCCTCCGTGGGTTATATCGCAGCAGACCGGAAGCTCTTAAGAAAGATGCCCGGGAGAATTGTGGGGCAGTCTTTAGATAGGCAAGGGAAGAGGGCTTTCCTCTTAACCCTTCAGGCCCGTGAGCAGCATATAAGAAGAGAGAGAGCTAATTCAAATATATGCTCGAATCAGGCACTGGCCGCACTGGCCACCACTGTGTATCTGGCGGTTGTAGGCAAACAGGGTTTGAGAGAAGTAGGAAGGCGGAATGTGCAGAAGGCGCACTACCTCTTTAACAGACTCATTAATGAGCTGCCCGTGGAGCCTCTCTATGAACGACCCTTTTTCAACGAGTTCCCTGTCAGATTGAACAGGCATGCACCATCTGTTCTTAGAAGGATGGAAGATGAGGGAATTTTCGCCGGTATCGCCTTAGAACGGTTCTATCCGGATTCTTTCAAGGATGTAATCGCTGTAGCTGTAACTGAGAAGCGCACTAAGGATGAGCTTGACCTCTATGTGGATACATTGAGGGGGATCTTAAAGTGAAAGACGGTTTGATATTCGAAATTTCAAAGAAGGGCAGAGTGGGGTACAACTTCCCGGAATGTGATGTTCCTCTGGTTCCCATAGAAGAGATTTTTAAAGAGATATATTTGAGAGTGGATGAGCCCCGTCTTCCTGAAGTATCGGAGCTAGATTTAGTTCGTCATTACACCAATCTCTCCAGGAAGAATTATGGAGTTGATCTTGGTTTTTATCCTCTAGGCTCATGTACAATGAAGTATAATCCAAAAGTCAATGAAGAGGTGGCCGGATTTTCCGGATTCCAGCAGGTCCACCCCCTTCAGCCGGAGCACTCTGTACAGGGTGTGTTGCATGTAATGCATAATATCACAGAGAAACTATGTGAGCTAACAGGCATGAAATGGGGAAGCCTCCAGCCCTTTGCCGGGGCACATGGAGAGTTCATGGGAATGAAGCTCTTCAGAGCCTATTTCGAAAAACAGGGAGAGAGGCAGAGAACAAAAATTCTGGTGCCGGATTCGGCTCATGGTACAAACCCCGCTTCGGCGCATATCTCGGGATTTGAAGTTGTAGAGATAAAATCCAATCACCAGGGGATTGTTTCTCTGGAGAGCCTGAATGAACACATGGACGAAAAACTGGCCGGGATTATGCTTACCAACCCCAATACACTCGGCCTGTTTGAAAAGGATATTAGGGAGATAGCTTTCCGTGTGCATAATGCAGGCGGGCTATTATACTACGATGGAGCCAATCTCAATGCCATCATGGGCAGGTCAAGACCTGGTGATATGGGTTTTGATGTGGTGCATTTGAACCTTCATAAAACATTCTCAACTCCCCACGGTGGGGGTGGGCCGGGTTCCGGTCCTGTGCTTGTTAATGAGAAGCTCATACCCTTTCTGCCTGTACCGGATATCGTTGAGAGGCAAGGTTCATACCATTTCGATTATAACCGGCAGGACAGCATCGGAAGAATTTCGGGGTTCTACGGGAATATCGCTGTTATTATAAAAGCCTATGCCTATCTCCTCTTTATGGGTAAAAACGGGCTCAAGAGCTGCTCTGAGCGCGCAGTATTGAATGCCAACTATCTTAAAGCTAGATTGGAGACTCGCTATTATCTGCCCTATAACCACTACTGCAAACATGAATTTGTCCTGTCGGCAAAAATTATAAAGGAGAAGTTCGGGATTAGAGCTTTGGATATCGCCAAGCGACTACTCGATTACGGGGTGCATCCGCCTACAGTATATTTCCCCCTTATCGTGCAGGAGGCATTAATGGTCGAGCCCACAGAGACGGAATCCAAGGAATCTTTAGACATGTTTGCCGATATCATGCTGAGGATATATGAGGAGGCAAAAAACAGCCCGGATCTTCTTAAAACAGCCCCGACTTTAACACCTGTCAGGAGAATCGATGAGGTTCTGGCAGCGAAAAAACCTGTCGTCCGGTGGCAGGGAGATGAGTAATAGGAGGAAATTATGAAATTAGCCGAGCGTTTATTCCGTTTGGGAACCGAGACCGCCTTTGCCGTGTCGTGTGAAGCTGCAGCCTATGCCGCGGGAGGGAACAAAGTATATCCATTTCACCTTGGGGATATCAATATAAGGACTCCGGACAATATTATAGAGGCGACGGAAAAGGCAATAAAAGACGGTAAGACCGGGTACTGTCCAAACGACGGCATCCCCCAGCTCCGCGAGTTTCTCGCTGAAGATGTCAACAAGTCTCACCGTTCCCATTACACACTGAACAATGTGGCCATCCAGCCTGGAGGCAAACCGGTGATCGGCAAATTCCTCCTGGTTCTGATGAATCCGGGGGATGAGGTCCTTTACCCGAACCCCGGTTACCCGATATATGAGTCCATGATCGAGTTTCATCTCGGCAGGGCTGTGCCCTACGGTTATTCGGAGGGACTTGAGAATTTTGAAATGAAACTCGATGATATTGAGCGGCTGATTACTCAGAAGACCCGCATTCTGATTTTAAACAACCCTCAGAACCCAATGGGCGCCGAATCATCCCATGAAGAGCTGGAGAGAGTGGCCGGGCTGGTCAGGAAGCACGATCTTTCTGTGCTCTGTGATGAGTCCTATTTTGATATGCGCTACGAGGGAGAATCTCAATCCTTAGTATCTCTGCCCGGAATGGAGGAGAGATGCGTTATTCTCTACAGCTTTTCGAAGAAGTTCGCCATGACCGGCTGGAGGCTCGGAGCGGCAATTGGACCGGAGAAGGTAATCGAATGCATCGCCAAGCTCAATGTGAACGATGAATCCTGCTCGAACCATTTTATTCAATACGGCGCAATCGAGGGACTAACCGGAGATCAGGCCGGGGTAAAGAAGATTCTTGAGACCTTAAGGAAGCGCCGGGATCGGGCCCTAGAAATCTTGAGTTCCATCCACGGAATACGCTGTTTCAATCCAAAGGCAACCTTCTATCTTTTTCCCAATGTGACTGCAGCCATGAACAGAAAAGGTCTGAGCGATTATAATGAGTTTAGGATAGCCGCGCTGAATGAAACCGGTGTTTCCTTCTGTACTCGCCTCCACTTTGGGCGGGCCCTGCCCGGCGAAACAGAGAAGTATATAAGGCTAGCATATTCCGGCATTAACCTTGATCTTATTGAAGAAGGTCTTATGAAATTCAAGAAATTCCTTGAAAGTTAAATAGAAAAACAAATATGGGAAAAACCGTCTTATTCGAAAAACATATTTCCCTTAAAGCGAAAATGGTGGAGTTCGGGGGATGGGAGATGCCCCTTCAGTACCCTGCAGGAATAATAGAAGAGCATCTTTTAACGCGCAAAAGGGTAGGTCTTTTCGATATCTCCCATATGGGCAGGTTTATTATCCGGGGAAGCGGAGCACTGCCCTTTCTACAGCATGTGCTCACTAACAATTCCGCCGGGCTTATACCCGGGAAAGCCCAATACACCATTATTTCTAATGAGAGGGGTGGGGCGCTGGATGATGCCTACCTGTACCGCTTTTTTGAAGATGAGTATCTCCTCGTGGTCAATGCAGTCAATCGGGAGAAAGATTTGAAGCATTTCCAGGAGATTCTACCCTCCTTTCCCGATGTTGAGTGTCAAGATCAGACTGATCAATTGTCCATGCTCTCCCTTCAGGGTCCTCTCTCCAGGGAGATCCTGATCGGGGTACTGGATGTGGGAGGCCTGCCGGAACCCATGAAAAACTCTCTCAGTGTAGGGACGATCAGGGGAAACCGGGTCTTAATGGCAAGAACGGGTTATGCGGGTGAATCCCTGGGCTTTGAGCTTTTCATAACACATGAGGGTGCGGGAGAGATCTGGGAGCTTCTTTTAGAGAGGGGTGCAGCTCCTGTGGGATTGGGCGCCAGGGACTCACTCAGGCTGGAGGCAGGACTGCCCCTTTACGGGCATGAGCTGGGTTTGGACCCCGAAGGAAAAGAAATCCCCATATTCTCCTGTCCCCTGGCCCGCTTTGCCGTAAGTTTTAATCCTTTAAAGGGCGAGTATATAGGAAGAAGTGCACTACAGCGCCAATTTGAGGCTTATAAGAGAATTCTCCGGTATGATTTTTCGGACCTGGATAACCTGAAGAGGATTATCAGACACTTTACACTCACGGGCAGAGGAATTGCCCGGGAGGGAGCTAAAGTTTTTAAACAAGACCGGCAGATCGGGTGGGTGACCAGTGGGACCATGGTGCCCTACTGGAAGGTGAAAGGAAGGGGCCTGTCCAATACCCTAAGCGATGAAAGCGGAAGGAGAGCCGTGGGCCTGGCCCTGATCGACAGTCAATACGGAGAAAACGAGCCTGTCTCGGTGGATATCAGGGGAAAGCAGACCCATGCCATTACCGTGCCTTTCAATCTTCGCTCAGAGGCACCGCCCTTTTCAAGGCCTATCCTCCATGATAAGCCGCCCATCGAGATACACGGGGCTGGGGAAGCATCTAAGGCAGCCGTTGATCTGGCCCATGTCCATACACTATTGAAAAAAGCCATTGATAATTCCCGGTGGAGACAGACAGATTGTATTAACCTCATTCCCTCTGAACAGACCCTTTCTCCACTGGCCAGGCTTCTTTCTGTAATGGATCCTGCACACCGTTATGGAGAGCATAAGAGGATCAAGGCATTAAACGAAGCGGATGTCTTTTATTACCAGGGAACCGCTTTTATAGATGAGGTGGAGAGGCTCGTTGAGAGTGAAATTGCAAGCTTCTTAGGATGCAGCGAGGTTGAAGCGCGCCTGATCAGTGGGCAGATGGCCAATACGACAGTTTTCAGCGCTTTAGTGGATTACTTAAACCGGGGAGACAGGAAGCAGGAACAGCGCAGAATCCGTTCTGTAATGAACAACCACATCATTAAGGGGGGCCATCTAAGCGCTCAACCCATGGGAGCACTGAGGGATTTTGTGGCCCGGGACCCGAAGACAGAGAAGCCGGCAGTGGTCAATTTTCCGGTTCTTCCTGAGAATCCGTACAAAATAGATGTTTCCCTGGTAAAAGAGCTCTTAGAGTACTACAAACCAGAACTCATTATCCTGGGCAAGAGCATGGTTCTTCACCCCGAACCGGTAGAGGAGATCCGCAGTTTTGTGGATGAGCTCTCCTTAGATACATTCATCATGTACGACATGGCGCATGTGCTGGGCCTGGTCGGCCCTTACTTCCAGGAGCCCTTTAAGGAGGGCGCCGATATTGTTACGGGATCCACACATAAAACCTTTTTCGGAACACAGCGGGGTGTTATAGCTTCGAATTACACGGAGTAGGATAGGCGCTACCCCTTCTGGGAGGCTGTAGAGCGGCGCGCCTTTCCCGGGAGCGTGAGCAATCATCATCTTGGAACCCTGCTAGGACTGCTTTTAAGCGCCTATGAGATGAATGCTTTTAAGGATGCCTATCAGAGAAGAGTCTTAGCCAATGCCAGGGCCTTTGCCCGGGCACTGAAAGAGACGGGCATGGAGGTGGCGGGCGATCCTGATGTTTCATTCACTGAGACCCATCAGGTCATCCTCAATGTAGGGTACAGCAAGGGAATTGAGGCTGCCAGAGAACTTGAAGAGAACAATATCATTGTCAATTTTCAGGCATCTCCCCAGGAGGAGGGATTTACCGCATCAGGCTCATTGAGGTTAGGGGTTTCGGAAATGACCCGGTTCGGTATGGAAGAAGAAGATTTTAAAACCCTGGCCCAATTCATCCGCGATGTGGTGGTGGAAGGAAAGCAGGTGAAAGGGGAAGTCACAAGTTTCAGGAAAAGATTTCAGGAGCTAAAGTTCTGCTTTTCAGGAGCAGAGTTTGAGGAGCATTTAGAAGCCCTGCACCGCCTGATTTAGGCCATTCGACGAAAGGAAAGGCTTCCGCACACTAACGGGAATTGAATTAATTGTCAACCAATTGTCAACACAGGTTATATTTATTTGTCAACTCTGTTGGTTGTATGCTCTATCATAGCCTTAAGAACAGGATTAATATTTGCAATTTCGATTGTAATATCAGGATTGTTCTTTTTGTATACTCTGAATATCTCATCTGCAAATCCTTGACCGATTGATATAACACCACTGAAATCCAGTATTATCTCGCTAAATTTATCAAGACCGCTCAGCAATCGCTTTGCTGTTGAGCGGGAAATATATTCCGTTTTGAACAATTTGACAAATACCCTTGTTCTCTCAAACAGATAATTAAACTGCTCCGGGGCATACTGGTTAAAGATCATCGAAAGCCTGTGCTTTGAGGCAATGCTTACCCTGAAAGTCACCTCTGTGCCTGTAATTGACCGCATCTGCTGGACAAATACATCATCTTTTTTATTATCAAAGACTAGATTGATCTTATTTGATCTGAATGCAATATAATCTACGGCCTTTGATGAAAAGAATATTCCCTCACCCGTATGTTTTTCTTTCATGGTGGTTGTTTTTCCTTTGGTTAATTCACCAATAGCAGCCATTTCATCGTACAGCTTCAGTTTTGAATAGATCGAATAAAAAATGCCAATACCATGATCTCTTATTCTTACAAATAAGGTAAGAGAATCTATTACTGCATCAATATCGCACTGATCTGAATTTGAATGATCAATCGCATTATTCAGCATTTCAGTGAAAACATAATTCACCACCTCAAATGTATTATTATTGAGTGCTTTCCTAAGATTAAGGAGTAATGACATTTCTCTGAAAACATTATCCTCTTCCAGATTTTTTAAATAGTATCGTTTTTTAAATGCTTTCGAAGGTTCTGTCTTTCCGGGGAGTGTATAGAAAGTACCTTTTGTATTGCCATTTTTTAAAAGCGTCTTATTATTAATCAGAATTTTTAAATGCTTATGAACTGCCTGTCTTGATAGTCCAAAATTATCAGCTAATTCCTGACCGGTAGCCTGCTTATGTTTTTTTACATATTCTGCAATTTGGTCTTTTCTGTCTGCCATACATAGAATTATAATTAATTGTCAACCAATTGTCAACTATAACTAAATGTAATTGTCAACTCTTTATAGAACGGGATAATCCGGAAACTGTGGCCCCGGGGAAAATAGATAGAACTCATATCTTAAAAAGAGGTTGCCTTTAATTCCCTTAAATGGTCTTTTTTAATGGTTTGTGAGAAGATTAGACATTGTAAGATCCTCAAGGTAAGAATCCATGCTGAAAACCTGATTGTTGGAGCTAAAAAGAGCCTGGCAAAGGCCAGCAGGCTCGACCCGGAAAACAAGGTTGTAGACTTCTATTTACAAAAGCTTTCGCCGACCTCGGCATGGAAGTTCCTGTGAAGACAACCTGCCCCTGATTGTGGAGAGCACCCTCACCGCCGCATTCCTGGAGCGGCGCCTATTTGGTGTGCTTAAGACCCTCGGTGATATCTACTACGGCCGGCGGCAGGGTTTTGTGGCCCGGGCCATACAGGTAGTGGAGTTCTGGGGCTGGCCCTTCCTTTCCTTGAGGGGAGGCTACCAGTTTACCTATCTGGATATCGACAACAAGAGCGATATGGGCCACGGCTTTATAGCCGGTGCAACACTGCGTTTAGGCAGGTATGATCTGGATTTCAACTTTACCAGCCGCTACCAGCCCGGCAGGGTGCTGCCCGGATACGGTAAGCGGGAGAACTTCATCCTCATCGGCCTTTCCAGAAGCAATAACTTTGCCGGGTTGAGCAGGTAGAGAAGGGTACGGGCGGCCGTCGCAATTGCAATCAGCAGCAGACCAATATTGGCGCCTTGAACACCAACACAGGAAGTGGAAAGGTAACTGGGCTTAAAGGATATAATCAAGCTCGCCTCATCTCATGGGCACAAATGTTTTGCAGACCCCAAAGTCGGGACCTTCCGGCTGTTTTAAAAAATAATTTCTCAAATTTTTTAAGAGCAATGGCTCATACAACAATAGCTCTTTCATGACCTCCTGTGATTCATCGGCAGCAATATCCTCTATGATGCGGCGATGCTTTGTTTCTATTTTTAGTACTCCCGGTCCTACGGGATCAGGTGTTTGCTAACGGCTTCAACGAATCCTTCAGCCCGCTTCAAAGTTGTTTTAGCATCCTTTGATGTGACAGGTTCAATTACCTGGTAGTCGGATACCTGTCGAAGGTTGAAGATATCATGGAAATCTTTGGAAAGCTCTTTGGAAAACAAACCCTTTAACACAAATTCGGTATCAAAAAGACTAATCACCCCGCTATGCTTACGGGGAACCTTCCCGATTTTCTGCAATAGAGCGAGTACAGCATAGAACATGGCATAGTAAGAGCGGTTGATGATGCTGCGAGGGCTGCGGTCTCCATCCAGAAGTACCTTAGCATCCTTAAGCGATTCTTCTGCCTGGTCCAGCCGGTGACGTATAAGAACAAGAATTTCGTCATCTTTCATACAGCTATCCCTTCCTCTTCAACTGCTTGTGCTAACAAGGAATATTTTTCAGGGCCATTTTCCCATTTATCGCGGGAAACAACAACGGGAGACACTATAAGACCATACTCAAAGCCTGCTTCCCAGGCGCAGTCACTTATATGTCTCCTTGCCTTTGCAGTATTCGGGCCGCTCAGAATCACAAGTACATCCATGTCGGATTCAGGATCTGCATCGCCCCGTGCGCGTGATCCAAATACCACTATACGATGAAGCGCCACGCGCTGTGACAGCAGCAGTTTGAAACTATTTACAATTTTTTTCTCAATTTCTTTCATGAATTCTCCCTACCTCATTCTACTTGCATCAGACCTAAAACATTCCCCTATTCTTCACGCCACTATGTCGAATATTTTGACGCAAATAGCTTTCATCCAATCAAGACTTACCCGATACCGACATCCCGATCCTGCTAATGTCAGAATTAAATAAATTATACCAGGGAGAAAGTTTTTTTTCTACGTCTTATAACAAATTAAGGTTAGATGAGGTAAAATTAGAGGAGGGAATGCATTTTGGACTTTCTTCTGGCTGTATAGCTTGGCGAACCGCTCTTCGTCACCTTTTTTCAGAGGAGTCATTCTTCCCTTTCGATTTTTCGTAATGCTGATGCTTCATTTAATACCGTCTATAAAGAGCATTTACCGTTCGAATCAAATTGCGATAGTTGTCCGCGGTTCAGTTAAAATATCCCCTGTATTTCTCCAGGGCACTGTAGATGCTCTCAACTGAAGACGTTGATCACATAGGACAGATTAAAAACCTTGGTAGAGTTATGCCTTCAAGGATCATAAAAGGCTAGTGGACTTTTCCATTCTCCAAGTGATACGGTCCGGGGCTTTCTAAAATCATGAAGCTGGGGATATTTTTTAACAGCACGATCAAGGCGGTCAGACCGGAATAGACAAAGCTGTTTAAAAAATACCGGGCGAAGAACGGGCTCCACACCTCCACAAAGTTGCCTAAGATAATCGTCTTAATAATAGCTCCTTTGCATAAAGGTTCTTTTTAAAACAATAAAACAAAATATAACGAAGACGTTGCGGACGCAGACGTCCTAATTTGAATGCAGTGGGCTTCAGAATCACCCTGATCCCGTTAGAAAGGCGCCATTCAGTTACTTCAAGCTCTGGAATTTCACCGGTTTTTTCAATCCCGGCCGGTTCAGGAGTGTGCGATATCAGGGGTTTATCCCTTACCTCATCCCTATAGGCCTGGATAGCTTTACTTTGGACTCTGTCAAATATACCTGCAAGTTCATCTTCCCCGGGTATTTCTGCTCCCGGTTTTTCAGGCGCATTAACCATAATAACCCTCCAGCTAATGATCCGATCCTTCTAGCGCTCCGGTTCGCTTTATGTAAAACCGAAGCGCCTGGCCATCTCCGTTATTATCAGCAGGGCCTCAAGCCCTCTCATGATTCCGCCGTCCTTAACTGCGGCGCCCAGGATATAGAGCTCTCTGGAACGGATTATCCTTATATTCCCGGAATAGACGCTTAAAAAAGGAGGGTCAGACTGCCTGCTTAAATCTTCTAAACGGTCATTGATCATGCCGTTGTACATATACTAAACAATTTTCCTGCGATAATCTTCCACAGTACGAAATGGTGATACTTCATGTTTCGTATAGATGCCCACACGGGTTGAAGTCGCTTCCGGATCGCATGCCAGGTTTTTTTATAACAGCTTTAATACTTATAATCCTACTACTTCCCGAATGATCTCTCTCTTTTGATTCTCATGTAATGTACGCTCTCGCTAGATTGCTCTCCGCTCTGACCGCCTCCCGTCTCTTCGACCGAGAAAGTATAAACCTATCGACAATAAAATTCCGACTTCCCCTACCGTGAGCCCTATATAACCCAACATTTCGCCTGTTACTTCAGCCCCTCCCGATCCATCCGCCCCCCGATCCACAGCCGCAGGCCGGAGGATACATCCAACCCCTTGGGGGTCCTCAAGCCTGTTCTTCCTCTGCCAGGGCCTTTGCCCGGGCACTGAAAGAGACGGGCATGGAGGTGGCGGGCGATCCTGATGTTTCATTCACTGAGACCCATCAGGTCATCCTCAATGTAGGGTAAAGCAAGGGAATTGAGGCTGCCAGAGAACTTAGAGTTGTTGCATAATCAATTAAATTGCTATAGAATTCCTCTCGAGGTTATCTCCTGGAGAGGGAAATGTGATCAATCTAAAGAGAGCGAGGAAGTCAAACAGGCTATTAAAGGCCTTGACTGGCCTGAAGCGAGAAGAATTTCTGCGTTTGGCCGTGGTTTTTGAAAAGAACATAGATAAAGTATTCAAAGAAACACGGAAGGTAGCACTAAAACTGGGTAGGCCGTTTGTGTTGAAGACGGCAGAAGAGAAATTGTTTTTCATTCTCTTCTATATGAAGTGTTACCCAACCTTTGATTTGGCGGGATTCATATTTAATGTAGATCGTTCTTCTTGTTGCAGGTGGGTGAATTGGTTTTTGCCGGTTCTGACAAAGACTCTGGGGAAGGAGCTTGTATTGCCAAAGAGAAAGATAAGTAGCCCGGAAGAGTTCTTCAGATTATTTCCTGAGGCCAAGGAGGTATTCATTGATG
>JAUWZD010000082.1 GCA_030615505.1 Spirochaetales bacterium
AAGAGTTGAGGCAGCTTGCAAGAGGGCCATTTACTACCACCAAGACAAGAATAATTATATCATCAGCTGGTTGTTAGAAAAAAACTACGATTGTCTTGCTTTGAGTGCCTATACAGATATTAAGGGTCAGTTCATCTTCAAATTTGAACCTATGGTGCAGGAAAACCAAAATAATGTGGAGTCCAGTTTAATGGGGTAAAATCTGACAGATTAATGTGAGAGGTTACAGGTGTCTATATCCTCAATTCGCAGTTTCACAACTTCACTCACTCTTAGTCCGGCAGAATATACAAGCATCAGCATGAGTTTATGTTTTATATTGGTAATCTAGTTACAGATTCTTTCAACTTCCTTATCGCTCAATACATTGGGAAGCTTCTTATCTTTGCGCGGCCTTTTGATCTCGCATGAGAAATCTCTGCCTAACATCGTGCCGTAGAAAAACTTCAAAGCGCTGATGACACTGTTCAATGTGGAGACAGATACCTTTTTGCACTCTACAGTATGCAGAAGGAAATTCTTTAAATCGTTAACGGTTATGTCCGCGGGCGGTTTACTGCAGAAAGTGAGCAATTCTCTGTTATAATACAGATAGGCTTTTAACGTCCTGGAACTGTATTTCCTTGAAACAAGCTCCCTTCTCAAGCTCTCAAAGGAATATCCCGATAGCGGAACGCCTTCCGCAAGCCTTTCTTCCAGCGGCATCTGCAGTCTTGTATGATCGTAAACGCTTGAGGCAGATGTGATTGTCAACAGTTCTCCATTCTTGAGTGAAGTATCTACTGTAATACTCTAGCCTTTAAAAACTTATAGAAGCTTTTCTAATAATCCATTTGAGTTTGTAAACAACCAGTATTTCTTCACAGGATCCCACCTGTGGCCAGGTATTCTCTTAACTGCCTGGATGTGAAGAGGATTATATGGAAAGTACAGAATTAACCCAAAAGAGTCGTCTTTCCTAATGACGATTTCTCCGCCATGCTTATTCTCCTTAGCTATAGTTACATTCTCATCCATATTTCGCACCTCCTAAGAAAAGCATGCTTAGACGCAAGTGGATTCCACATCAACAACCGTATCGTGTCCTATAGTAATAACTAATGGTTATAACTGCCCTGCTGATTTTATAAAATAGGAATAAATTCAGCTTGTCGCCAGACAGCAACCCTCAGTTATCAAGAGTGAAGATAACCCTGCTATGTTTACAGCCTTAACAGAATACTTACAACCGGCTTCTTTCTCAAGAAAAACGATGAACCATGTAAGAGTAGTATATATCGCATGATACCAGCAAAGAACGCCACAAGATACTGAAAACGGCCGGTACCCACTGTATCCGGTTTGATCCGGTTAGATCCAGCCGGATCCAGATAGTAAGATAGGAGATCGTAGGACAACCTTAATTGCCACTATACTCCTCATAACAAAAGGCATTCTTCTCTGGTAACGCAGTACAGCTCACAGCCTTTTGTCACGGTAGAAAGAAATCTGCGGCTTCGATGCACCATCGCCACAATCGCTACCTTCTCCAGAGCACCGCCGAAACAGATTGCTCACAGAGAGTTCCACGAAGGAACATAATCTGCTCCTGTAAGACTCTCACTCATCACGTACTAGCGCATTTCAGAAAAAAAAGACGGTTTGTACGTAGCCCGCACGCGTATAACTGCGGAGAGCCATTCGCACTTAGCCTGACTGAATCAAAATGTAACTTGCACACGTATAACCTGCCGCTTCCGAAAAACCCACAAGAACAATGCAAACCCACACAGAGAATGCTTCTGTTAGAGCAACGCAGAGCTTCCTGCTCCAACTGCCGCCCCCGAAAGCCTGTATCGAATCCATCCTTATAGGAGGATCAGAGACTTGGCAGACTGCTGATCACGCAGTGGAACTTGAAACATTATTTGTTTTTGTGGCAGACTAATCCATTCCATCTGGAATAAAACCATGAAGACTTTAGACATCTTTCTTGCGATCCTGCTTACCCTTGTATGGGGATTCAATTTTGTCGTGATTGAAGTAGGTCTTGGTTCTTTCCCTCCAATATTATTTTCAGCATTGCGATTTATCTGTGCAGCTTTTCCGGCGATTCTTTTTATTAAACGGAGAAACATAAGATGGAGATGGATCATATTAATCGGATTTTCCTTGGGCGTCGTTATGTTTGGCCTTCTCTTTATAGGCATGGATGTTGGTATGCCTGCCGGATTGTCCTCCCTTGTTATTCAAATTCAAGCCGTTTTTACCTTGCTACTTTCAGCCTTAATACTTCATGATTCTCCGACATCCTGGCAAAAAGTTGGTATGATAATTGCTTTTTCAGGTATTGGCCTAATTATTGCTTGCAACTTTCACAGCACAAACTTTCTCGGTTTGGTTTTGGTTATTTGCGCAGGATTCGCTTGGGCAGCATCAAACATTCTTTTGAAGCTATTAGGAAAAATAGATATATTTCGTCTAATTATTTGGATGAGCATTGTCCCCCCACTCCCCTTACTTTTTATATCAGCGCTCTTTGAAGAAGGACAATTGCAGGCAATATCCAATATGACATGGCTTGGAGTCGGTACAATTTTCTATACAGGCCTTATTTCAACAGTCTTTGCTTTCGCTATATGGGGAAAATTATTGAGTGAGTACTCCCCAAATACTGTTGCTCCGATCCTATTACTTGTCCCGATCTTCGGAATAATATTTTCTGCTCTCTTCTTGAATGAAAAATTAAGTTCAGTTGAATTGGCATCATCTTTACTGGTGTTTATGGGACTCTTCTTGATAGTATTTGGAAAAAAAATATTAACATTTTTTATTATAAAGCAAAAGAAGTAAGATATATTCTGTAAAGCATTTTTAAATATCGATTCGGCTGATTAATAAGCTAAGTGAATGAAACGAACCGAAGACTTAAAGGTGTTCATATCGACTAAGAATTCATACTGTGACCAGTGCGGTGAGGATCTCGGTCGAAGAGCATGGATTACGTTGACTAAAGACAAAGGAGCACTATGTCTATCGTGTGCTGACCTTGACCATCTTGTCTTCCTTCCGTCCGGTGATGCAGCGCTTACAAGGCGAGCACGCAAGCATTCGAGCCTGGCTGCAGTTGTCCTGAAGTGGAGTCGTGCTCGGAAAAGGTATGAACGGCAAGGACTGCTGGTCGAAGCGCAGGCGATTGAACAGGCTGAAAGGGAATGTCTGTCTGACAGCGAGGCTAGAGCCCGGAGAAGAGAACGTGAGGCAGAGCGGCGGGCGGCATTAGACAGCCAATATGTGGATAGCTTTGCGATTCGTTTGCACGAGATCTTCCCTCGATGCCCTCCTGGAAGAGAGGTGGCCATAGCTGAACATGCTTGTCTCAAATACAGCGGCCGGATCGGCCGTTCGGCAGCAGCAAAGAGGTTAGATGATGAGGCGGTTCGACTGGCAGTTATTGCTCATATTCGGCATGAAGAGACACAATACGACGAGCTTCTTGCTAGAGGCTATGAGAGATGGAAGGCTCGCGAACAGGTGGAAGATGAAGTTACTCGCATAATAGTCCAATGGGAAGCGCCTGAGTAACTGCATTCAAGTAAGGGCGGTACTGAAATGTGAAACAATTGCATCTTCAGTCCCGGCAGCCAGATTTCTTCCATTTCCGTCCTTATTCTGCAGCAGCCTAAAACGTTGTTGGTTTCAGACTTTGGGCAAAAAAGCAAGATTTTAAAGGATTATTAGTAAATTGTAACGAGCCTGTACTTTCTGGAACCGAGTCCTATTTTTTCAGCATGTTCAAGCTGAATGGTAGGATCAAGATCAGGCTCACACTTTTCAGCAAGGCTTTCTCCAAACTTATCTGCTGTTAGATCAAGTGTTGCCTGATCAACAGCTACAGGATCATTTGAGGCAACTATGCCCACATCGGGCATTATTCTTGTCTGCCTGGTTCCAAAGCAGTCACAACCTTTTGTCATATCCATAAGAAAATTGAGGAAAAAACATTTATCCTGGATACTCTGGATTACTCCGAGAGCATGTTCTGCAATTCTCTTCTGTAAATCCGCAGACTGAATACCCCAGTTATATCTAACTGCATCAAAATTACATACCGCAAGGCATTCGCCGCAGCCTATGCACTTTTCCTGGATTATGAATGCTTTTTCAGCTTTTTCAATAATTACATTAACAGGGCACCATTTTATGCACTTCTTGCAAAAATTGCATTTAGCGGAATCTATATACGGTTTTATAGATGAATGCTGTCTGAGCTTTCCAATTCTGCCGGAAAGCCCCATACCGATATTCTTGAGGCAGGCTCCTAAAGCCGTTCCCGGATGCCCTGTGGCATGTGAAACGGCAATAAGCGCATCCGCAAAAACAATTTCTCTGGCAATATTCACCTTTTTAAAGATGATTCCATTAATCGGTATCTCTATTTCCGTGTTTCCGGTCAGTCCGTCAGCCATTATAAAAGGCGCCCCGATATTTTCATACGTAAATCCATGAGAGAAAGCCTGAATCAGGTGATCTATTGCATTGGAGCGCTGTCCTTTATAAAGAGTTGAGGTTTCAGTCAGAAAGGGAAACCCGCCTTTTTTCTTTATCATGGATACAATGACTTTAATAATTTCCGGAGAAATATGCGTATTATTGTCTCTTTCTCCAACATGAAGCTTTACAGCAACCTTGTTTCGATGATTAATAATCTTTTCAATTCCCGACGCCTTGATAAGTTTTTGCGTTGCTTTAATCCTGTGGTCTGGATTACTGTCTTGAGTAAGTTCTACAAAAAACACTTTTGTTTCTGCCATAATTTTCTCTTTAAAGGTTTACGTTCTACAGGTCTATAATCGAAGAGACCGCTTCCTTAAAACGTGAAAAGGCTTGTTTTAAGTCCTTAAAGCCTTTCAAAGCTGCCTGCTTCTGCTTTTCCCTTCCTGCTTCTTCCAGTTCTTTAGCGGCAAGCCCCAACTCCTTAGCCTCCAGGTTTAGAGAGCCTCCTTTAATGGAATGGGCCTCCGCCCTTACCCGTTCCAAATCACCCTGAGTAAGAGCATGATCAATTTCTTTTACCTGGTTCTCCACTTTGGGGACAAAAGAGGCTAAAACTCTCTGTACTACTTCTTCATTACCCATGAAAATTTCCACAGCTTTTTTATAATCGAATACCGTGCCGGTAACTCTTTCCTTCTCGGCCTGCGTTTTAAGGCTTTGCTCATCTTCTTTAGCCAGATCCAGCCATTTTTTTACTAAAGGAAGCAGATCCTTCTTCTTAAACGGCTTTGCTAAATAATCATTCATCCCGGAGGCATAGCACTTTCTCATTTCACCAGGCAGTGTGCTTGCCGTTACCGCAATAATGGGCGCCTTAATGCCCTGGGATCTCATCTTAACCGCAGCGTCATAACCGTTCATATTGGGCATCTGTATATCCATAAATATGAGATCATAGGCCTTTCTGCTTGAAGCTTCACAGGCCTGTACGCCGTCATTGGCTAAGTCCACATGATAACCGTTCTTTTCTAAAATTGTTCTGAAAAGCTGTTGGTTCACTTCATGATCTTCAGCCACCAGAATTTTAAAATCTTCACTTACTTGTGGTAATACCGGAACAGGCTCTTCCTCTATTCTCAACTCTACCAAAACCCCAGCTTCAATTGTCTCCAGATCATATTCACTGTTAATCACCCTAAAAATCCCTGCCAAAAGCTCTCCCTTTTTTACGGGCTTAACCAGGTATCCTTTGAACCAGTTCAACAATTTCATCTTCGCCTCATCCCCGCTTAAGCCCGCCGGGGTCAGGAGAATAAGCTTTGTATTAATTGATTTGTCCGAATTGATCTCACTGGCTAGCTGCCAGCCGTCCATTCCCGGCATGCGCAGGTCAATAAGGACCAGGGAGTAGTCTCCATTGCGCTTAGCAGAGGATCTGAGCCTTTCTAAGGCCTCCGGGCCGTTCTGCGCCTCATCAATACGGCAACCCCAATCCTCTAAATAATCTTTAAGAATATCCCTGGCCGTCCGGTTATCATCTACTAACAGCACCCGTAAATCCTCAAAAAAATCCTTCGGCACATCCTTATAGATATTTGACTTTCCCTGCTTTTCCAATACCGCGGTAAACCAGAAAGTTGAGCCATTTCCCTCCTCGCTTTCTACCCCTATGCTTCCGTCCATGAGCTCTGCTAAGTTCCTGGAAATGGAAAGCCCTAAACCGGTTCCTCCGTACTTACGGGTCATCGAGGAATCCACCTGTGAGAAGGATTGAAAGAGGTTTCTCCTCTTCTGTTCGGATATCCCCATACCCGTATCCCGCACACTGAACTTAATGGTTGACTTAGCCTTTAGATCCTGCTTAAGTTCCGCTCTTATGAGGATTTCTCCCTCTTTTGTAAATTTCACCGCATTATTGAACAGGTTAACGATGATCTGGCGCAGCCTGACAGGATCGCCGCGCAATAGATGAGGTACCGCCGGATCTATATAAAGAGCTACCTCTAATCCCTTTTTATGGGCCTCCAGGATGACCAGATCCACTGCATCTTCTGTCATTTTATATAGATCAAAATCAATTACTTCAAGGCTTAATTTGCCGGCCTCGATCTTGGAGAAGTCCAGTATATCGTTAATCAGGCTCAACAGCACATCCGCGGAAAAGCGAACCTGCTCCGCATATTCCTGCTGTTCCGCATCCAGCTTCGTATCTAAGAGCAGTTCCGTCATCCCCGTAATGGTGTGAATGGGAGTTCTTATCTCATGGCTCATATTGGCCAAAAACTCTGACTTTGTCTTAGTCGCCTCCTCAGCATGCTCTTTAGCCTTTTTTAAGTCACCTTCACTCTTCTTCCATTGTGTAATATCTTTTACAATTCCGAATACAAATTGAGGATTACCCTGAAGATCCCGTACCGTTGACACATTGAGACGCCACCAGGCCTTTTGACCGTCTTTTCGGATATAGCGGTTTTCCATTTCGAAGTAATTTTTCTTCCCCTGAATGAGGGCCTGGAAATCCTCTATATAGTCGACGGCATTATCCGGATGGTTGAATAGAGACAGATGCTGATTCTGAAGCTCCTCTTCCGTATATCCGAGCATCATCCGAACGGTTTGATTACTCCGGATGATTCTTCCTTCAAAATCGAGCAGTACCATACCAATGGGAGAATGATCAAAGAATGATTGAAAAGGTTTTTCATAGCTTGTGAGCTTTTCAATCTTTCTGTTTAAAATTTTTACTTTTTTAAGGCTCTTACTGAACCGCACCGCATAGCCAAGCACAACCTCGAACAGTTCCCGGTTCAGGCTTGATTTTACCAGGTAATCCTGTGCGCCCCGCCTTATAGCTTCATCGCCTAATTCCGGCCCATCCTCCAAAAGCACTACTATGGGCAGGTCAGCTTTTTCCCGGATAGCCAGGATATTATCCAGCTTATTGCCCGTACCTGGCAGGTATGACAGATCGAGGACAATCCCATCCATATCACGCCGGAATAGGAGCTTTAGACCCTGCTCGATATTGGGGGCTGTATGAAGATAAATCGAAGCGGATTCTATAAGATTTAAGACTTTTTGATCATCCCCGACGTATAGAATATCCATACAAAATCATTAAAAATTCATCTGCAGGATTTCGGCAGTTTTAGTCAGGATGCTGTCGGGCTTTAGAGGCTTAATCATATAGCTTTTTACTCCGTAGCCGATGGCTTTTGCCACTGTCTCCTTCTGAGATAAGGCGGACAGCACTATTACCGGAGTTTCTATTCTCCTGGCCTTAAGGTATTGGAGAACTTCTAATCCATTCATCTCAGGCATCATCATGTCCAGAAATACTAAATCAAATGTTGAGTCGGCCAACGAATCAGTAAATTTCTTTCCATTCTCAAAGCATTTAATCTGCCAGCCTGTTTTTGAAAAGGTTGTTTTTATTAATTCCTGAATAACCAAATCGTCATCTACCGCTGCAATCACTATATCCTTCGCAATTCTTCTTGCCTCTCTGCCATCCATGCCTGACCCATCCATGCCTAAATCATCCATACCGAGGCGAATCGATTCCCCCTCCTTGGCCGGTGCGGAAGACGTTAAAAAATCATCCCTGACTATTTTATGACCCTCATCGATAAACCCGCTGACCTTAAGCTCCAAAAGCCCGTCCATGGCCTGATTGAGATTCTCCGTAACCTCGATCATACGAAATTTTTCATGATCACCGATATACTCTTTGATAAAAGCTGAAGAAGTGAGAATTCTTACAGCCTTGACCGGTGAACGACTGGTCTCCAGGATAGTGCTTAAAAGGCTCTTGAGTTTACCGGAATCATCCTTAGTCAGATTAATATCAGAGAGGATTATCAGGATTTTCGGAGACTGTTTCTTATACAGATCAAGCAGCTCGATAATCTTAAATTTCAGTAATTCGATTTTTTCCTGATTCAGGCCCCTGGAAATCTCTATAAAGAGGATCTCATCATTAAAATGGGCTTCAATGATACAGGGAGTGGTATCAAGCTCCAGCTTTATATCCAGAAATTCAGAAACACCTTTAAGGAGAGCATCGATCTTCAGGGGTTTGTTAAAAAACTTCTTAACATTGTACTTAGCTATCTCAAGTAATTTTTTCTTATCGATCTTGTTTGAAGCCATGATCACAGGAACCGCCGCAGTGTTGGGATTTTCGGTTTTTTGCTGTAAAACATTCAGACTGCTCTGTCTGGACAGATAATAATCCATAATAATCAGATCCGGTATACATGAGCGCATTTTCACCATTCCATCCAGGCCGTTAACACCCAGAATGACCTCAAAATTGTACTCTTCAAGCTTATCTTTTAAATATTTACGGAACAGGGGCGATTCATCGATGACCAGGATCTTTTTCATACGGTTAAATGATACCTCTGCTTTTTATACACGTCAAGGCAGCAAAATTTCATCTGTTCTATTGCAATCATTCACCTTTCACGGCTATATTTAAGCTATGACTTCTCTTCATAAAATATTATCTCTTATGGTGATAATATTTATCGTACTCTTAAACTCCTGCTCCTTTAAAAAATTAGCAGTGAATATGATCGCCGATACACTTTCGTCCGGCGCAGGAACTGCCTTTACAGGAGATGATGATCCGGAGCTTATCAGGGATGCCCTGCCTTTTGCACTGAAAATGTATGAATCTCTGCTGGAACAGGCTCCGGAGAACAGAGAGCTCCTTTTAACCACAGGAAGCGGCTTTGTCATGTATGCCAATGCCTTTGTTCATACTCCCGCTGATATGCTCCCGGATATGGAGTTTGAGCTGCAGGAGGAGATGCTCATGAGAGCCAGGCGCCTCTATTTAAGAGGAAGAGACTATGTGCTGCGCTCTTTAGATTTAAAATATCCGGGGTTCAGCGAGTCTGTGCAGAATGACCGGATGGATCAGGCATTAGAGCCAACAACCATAGAAGATGTTCCCAATTTGTTCTGGGCCGGCGCCGGGTGGATGGGCGCCATTTCCGCAAGTCGATTTGATATCGCCTTAATGCTGGATGTTCCCAAAGCTATATCCCTTATGGACAGGGCTTTAGAGCTGGACGAAAGCTGGGGGGATGGGTCTATCCATGAATTCTTTTTAAGCTATTACGGATCAATGCCTGCTTCTATGGGGGGAAGTGAAGAGAAAGCCCGCTATCACTTTCGCAAAACTTTAGAGTTCAGCCAGGGTATGAAAGCATCTCCATATGTTGCTTTAGCCTCCAGTGTATGTGTCAATAACCAGGATGCTTCAGAATACCGGCAGCTTTTAGATGCGGCTCTGGCCATCGATCCGGACAGCAGTATTGAAAATAGACTGAGTAACATATTAAGTCAGAGAAAAGCACGCTGGCTTTTGGATCACATTGAAGATTATTTCCTCTTAGAATCTGAAGAAGGAGATACCTGAGCATGAAGTATTTAAGAATTATCTTTATCCTCTTAATATTCTGCTTGAGCCTTACAATTCCGGTTTCTGCTTTGGTTATTAAGCTGGGCAGCCTAGCTCCGGAAGGTTCCCCATGGGATAAAGCGCTTAAATATATCGCCTCTGAATGGAAAACTATCTCCGGGGGACGTATAAGCATGAAAATCTATCCCGGGGGAATTGCAGGTGATGAACCGGATATGGTGCGCAAGATACGCATTAATCAGCTACAAGCTGCTGCACTCACGGGTATAGGTCTGGCAAATATTTCTGAGGATATCCTGGCCATACAGCTTCCTCTCCTTGTAAGGACCGATGAAGAGCTTTATTATGTACTGGAAAGAATGAGGCCGACCTTTGACAGCTTGCTTGAGGAAAAGGGATTTAAAATTCTCGGATGGATCTTTGCCGGTTGGGCCCATTTCTTTGCTAAAAAGCCGGTGGTGACTCCTGATGATCTTATGCGGCAGAAGATGCAGGTCGATGATGCAAGTCCTAAAATGGCTTTAGCCTGGAAGAAGATGGGATTTCACGTCGTGCCCATTCCCTCCACCCAGACGCTAAGCGCACTCCAGAGCGGAATGGTGGAGGCATTCATGCTTACCCCCCTGACCGCTGCGGCCGTTCAGTGGTTTGGGCTTGCCAAAAATATGTCTTCCTTAAAAATGTCTCCCATGATCGGAGGACTTATTATCTCCAACCGCATCTGGAAACGGATTCCTAAAGATCTGAAACCCAAACTCATTACTGCGGTTAACAAGCAACTGGATATTCTACATAAAAAGACCGAGGGAATAGAAAGGCAGGCTTTAGAAATTATGCTTGAAAACGAGTTAAAGATTAATCATGTTCCGCCTGAAGTAGAAGCACAGTGGAAGGATGTGATCTATTCAGGATTTGACCTTGTTATTGGAAATATCATTTCCAAGGAGGTATTTGACGAGGTAAATAAACACCTTAAAGATTTTCGGAATAAATAATGCCTGCTCAAAAACCAGGCAGCCTAATCTGCAGGCTCCATACACTCGAAAATATTATAGCCTGTGCGTCCCTGATCTTAATTGCCCTGTTTCCGACACTTGAAGTTATCGCCAGGAAGTTTTTTAAAACAGGTGTTCCCAGTTCAACGGATTATACCCGGCATCTGATTATCTGGATTACCTTCTTAGGCGGAGCCGTTACCTCCAGGGAGGGTAAACACCTGGCCCTCTCTGCCGGAATCGATCAGATCAAAGACCCACTTAAAAGCTGGATCCGTACGGGCAGTGCCTTCATTGCCGCTGCTGTTTGCTCAAGCTTAACCTGGAGCTCCCTGTCCCTGATATTAATCGGCTTTGACCCGGCCATAAAAATCGGCTTCGTGCCCATCAGGCTGGCGCTTCTTATCATTCCCTTAGGATTTGTCATCATGGCCGTGCGTTTTATTCAAGCGGTCAAGGGAGGAGGTTCTAGCCGTCTAATTGCCTGCCTGGGACTGGTGCTGGGAACATTCATCGCTTACAGCTCTCTTATAAACATACTGTACACATTTGTTTTTGAGCTTCCTCCCTTTATGGACATCCTTTTGGATCTTTCCTATACATTCAACAGCGCCATTGCCCTGCCCGCCGTATTTATGCTGATTGTATTCGGTCTGCTCGGAGCTCCGATATTTGTTGTGCTGGGAGGCATAGCCTATATGCTGTTTGCCAGGGTGGGAGGGGCCCTGGAGGTTATTCCCAGTGAAGCCTACACCATGCTCACCGGGCACAGCATTCCGGCCATACCCCTTTTTACTTTAACTGGATTTATTCTGTCTGAGAGTAAGGCGGGACAGAGACTGGTGAGGCTGTTTCAGGCCTTTTTCGGCTGGATGCCCGGAGGCATGGCCATTATGGCCGTGCTGGTCTGCACCTTTTTTACAACCTTCACCGGTGCTTCCGGAGTGACTATTCTGGCTTTAGGCGGCCTTCTCTCCTATGTGCTGATCTCAAGCGGCAAATATTCAAGCAGTTTCAGTAAGGGGCTTCTGACATCTTCAGGAAGCATTGGCCTTCTGTTTCCTCCCAGTCTCCCGATCATCCTCTACGGTGTAGTGGCCCATATTAACATAAAGCATATGTTTATAGGTGGCATATTTCCCGGTGTAATCATGGTACTTACTCTCTCCATCATCGGTGTTGTCTCTGCAGTCAGAAATAAATCGAAACGGACCCCTTTCGAGTTAAAGGAAGCCGTGATTTCTGTCCGGGAATCTATCTGGGAAATTCTACTGCCGGTAATAATTATATTAGGCTTTTTCCTGGGTATAACGACCCTGGTAGAAACAGGCGCCATTGCTGTCATGTATGCCCTTATAATTGAAGTTTTTGTGCACAGGGACTTAAAGCTTAAGGATCTGGGACATGTTCTACTGAAATGCCTTCCCATAATCGGAGGAGTGCTTGTGATCCTGGCATTAGCCAAGGGGCTTTCCTACTATATTGTGGATGCAGAGGTTCCCATGAAGCTCACGGCATGGGCACGGGCAAATATCCAATCCAAATATTTATTTCTCATTCTGCTGAACATAGCCCTGCTAATTACAGGCTGTTTAATGGATATTTTTTCCGCCATTACTGTGGTTGTACCCCTTATCATTCCACTCGGAGCTGTATTCGGAATACATCCTGTGCACCTGGGCATCATTTTTCTTGCTAACCTGGAATTAGGCTACCTTACCCCCCCGGTCGGGATTAACCTTTTCTTAGCCTCCTACCGTTTTAACGAGTCTTTAGTGAAGATCTATAGAGATGTGCTTCCCTTTTTCCTGGCACTTCTTTTTACCGTGCTGCTCATTACTTATGTTCCCTTTATATCCACAGGCCTGCTTAAGCTTCTTGGATTATAAAATAGCTATGAATGAGCTTCTTAGACAGTGCGGTTTCAGTCCATATTACAGCTCCTGCCGGAAAGGATATTATGAAAGTTGAACCTTAACAATCTCCATATCCAGGAGATTTATTGAAAGCATACTGTGTCGCAGATAAGATCCCTGATCAAGAAGTATTTTACATACCTCGGCTGATTCAATACTGGCCACGACACCTGGTGTGAAAGAAAGGTTGCCGTAATCACTTTCTATTCCATTGCCATCTTTACATCGGGCATATATCTTCTTTAGAATATCATCTTCCGGGAATTGTGTCGCAACCTGTCCGTACCAGCCTGCAACTCCTCCATGAACAAGGGGAATTCCCAAATCCTTACATACTTCTGATAATTCCAAGCGTGCCTGTATACTGTCAAGGGCATCCACTGCTACGTTCATCCCTTGAAGCAATTTCTTTCCGTTCTTCTCTGTCAATGCATTCATAACAGGTGTAACTTTAACAACAGGGTTTATCTTAGTTATCCTCTCTTCTGCCACTTCGACTTTAGACCTGCCTAGAGAACTAATAGAGGATAAAATCTGTCGATTCAGATTATGCTCTACAAACACGTCAGGGTCGACAATCACTATCTGTCCAATACCGAGGCGCGCCAGTTCTTCGATAATATATCCTCCCAATCCTCCACAACCGATAACAGCAACCTTACTGCGGAATAGGCGCAACTGCTGATTTGTGCTTATGGTTTGCCTGTTCCTCTGGTAACGGACCGGCAAAAGGCCCATCTGCAGGACAGCTTCCTCTATCATTCTACATGTCATGCCGAACTGTTTCGCTGCATCTACCTGCACCGTCCATGGCAGCAGATCGTCTTTAGCATTGGACAACAAATAGTCGTGCAGCTTATCCACCTTACCCTCCTCCTATCGGTGGGAAGAAGGCTACTGTGTCATTGTTATAAAGCTCATGATTGAGATCGGCATGTCGGCCATTGATAAAGATGATAGATACCTTATTTTCTGGAATATTGAGTTTACTGAGTATTTGACTAACAGTGGCGCCTGATGCATAGTCCCTTATTTCACAATCGAAACGCCCCTTACGAAGAGCCGCAAACAATTTTACCTTAATTTCCATGCTTCGTTTCAGATTTAACTGATAAAAATACTAAATCGCTCTGTGAAGAAAATTGCACATCCTGTAATTGACTCAGTTTAACCGGCGCCTGATTTAATAAAATCTCCCTGCATCCCTGCTGTAATCCATCCGCTTGTTTTGACAGGAAATCTTTAAGGTCAATGAGCTTTATGAAAATACCCCTTTTCAGGAAATCCAGGCCCAGCTCACTCATTATAATATTGAAAAGTTTAAGATTTAACATACCCCATTCCCGCCGGCATTCAAGGCGGCTTTCCCTATGAGTGATAGAACCACGGAAAGAGGCGTAGCAACTACCGCTTCTCATTACAGCACCTGCCAGGCCGGGCATTGCCCCAGAGAGTGCAAGGCTTGAGCCATCCCGTATAATAGCCGAATCCATATTATCTACAGGTTTTCCATCAAGAAAAATGGTGCTGATTTTTTCTGTAATGTATTCATGACTCAGGCTGCACTGTTCACAGAGAAAATCTCTTATACTGCATCCGACACGAGCCTTGATCATAAATCCATTTTGAAGGATGTGAAAAAATGTTGTTATTAGATTCGATTTAACTGTAACATCGATGCTTGTCGCTTTATTGCTGTTCACTTCTGATCGATTATAACTTTAGAGATAACGGAACACTTAAGTTTAAAGCGCTCCGTTATCTCTGTGCATTTAAAATGAGAATATTTTTACCAATTCATTACCTGGTCTAATTCTTCATCCTTAATCTGGAAAGTTACATTGTGAGGCGCAATCGACTCAGTATAAAAATATCGAGGCAGACGATCATGCTGTGCGGTAAACCCGGCTGCTGCATTGAAATTCCTCTCCATTTTAATAATTTTCTTGCCAAGCTCCGTGACATCATCAGCAGTCAGGCTGAGCCCGTAAAAGGAGTTTAAAAGATCAATCAGCGCCTGGAAGGTCTCCGGTTGATCGAGAATAGCAAATGCAATAAAGAGACACATTCCTGTAGAGTCAATCGCCGCTGTAGCAATCTGGAGGTTCCTTGAGAGCTCTATCTGACCCTCTGTTTTTAATGGGTCAACATATCCCCCCACCTTGAGAATATTGGTTGCAATGGCATAACCGGCGGTATGATCAGCACCCATGGTGCTTGTGGCATAGGTTACTCCGATTCCCTGTATGGCACGCGGGTCATAGGCAGGCATAGCCTGGCCCTTAACTACGGGAGCTCTCTCCACGCCGAACACTTTAGCCGTAACTGCCGCTCCATTTCCAAGTATACGTCCCAGCGGTGTGCCTTTACCCACCTCTTTTATAAGATTTATAGCCGCCTCTGCATCACCGAATTTTGCTAAACCTGCCTCCATAGCCACTGCAATGGTTGCACCCATCTCAATGGTATCCAGGCCATAATTGTCGTCAAGGAAGTCCATCATGGCAATGGAATCCAGGTCGTCAATCCCGCAATTTGCTCCATGAGCCCACACGGTTTCATATTCCGGCTGTTTTGTAAGATAATTGCCGTCCTTATCATTATAAATACCCGAGCACCTGATGACACAGCCGCGGTGGCATGCATGGGTTGCAACCCCTCCGCGCTTTACCTCCAGCTCAGCCTGTGTTTCTCCGCTGATTTTTGATATGCCCTTAAAAGCGCCCTCTTTGAAATTATATGCCGGGTAGGCGCCTGCCTCGTTAATTATATTCGTCAGGATATTTGTGCCGTAGGCAGGAAGTCCCTCACCTGTAACAGGATGCTTCTTCAGGCCGTCGACAAAGATCTTATTGGCCTCCTTGAATTTTTCCGGATCCTCAGGGCTGCGCATCTTCATTCCGGTATCATCTAAAACAATAACTTTAACTCTTTTAGACCCCATTACAGCGCCAACTCCACCACGACCTGCATGACGCGCCGGTCTTACTTCCATATCGGTAAATGCTATTGATGCGGCACTCATCTTCATCTCTCCCGCAGTGCCTATAGAGATGCAGGCAATTTTGTCCCCGTACTCACCCTTCATCTTTTCGATAAGGTCGTAATTCGGGAGCATTTTCAGGCTGTTATCAACCTCAATTTTCACCCCGTCCTTATTAATTACAATTTTATAGAGATCATCACTTTCGGGCTTGCCTCAATTATAATTGCCGCATATCCTAATCTTGCAAGCACCTGCGCAGCCTGTCCCCCTGAATTGGCCTCTTTAATACCGCCGGTGAGCGGACTCTTACATCCGACTGAAATACGACCTGACATAGCTGCTATTGTCCCGCTCAATAAACCTGGCGCTATGACGAGCTTGTTCTCTGATCCCAGTGCATGACAGAGGGGGGGTACCTCCTTTGATATAATTGCGGAGGTCATACCCCTGCCCCCATTTCCGGAATATTCCCCAGGTGATTCTTTAGTAAGCTTCGGGCCGCCTTTCGCACCCATATCGACTCTTAAAATAGAGTCCACGAATACCTCCTGTTTTTATTTTTCAGACATAACTCAAGAATACTACCTTAGAAATAATCAGATGTCAAATAAAGAAATATTAAAGCTGAACTTTAGTAAAACGGAGGCTCATGAAAACAAAGGAATAAGTTAAGGCAGCAGCCCACAGAACTGAGGAAATACTAAAGGCCATGGCCAGGGGCAGGGCCAGTATAGAGGCCACTACGGAGGCTGCGCCGTTGGCCGCCCAGGCGTAGGCCAGGTAATCCTTCCGCTTCATCAACAATCTCAATCCAACCGGAAAGGGGACTCCTATAAGGAAGGAGATTGGAAAAAGAACGATAACCGCTAATGTCCCCTGGAGGACTCCCCTGCAGGAGAGCAGGGCATTGATTATTGGTGCTTTTAAGATTGCCATAACCCCTATTAACAGCACTAAAGAGGCAAGAGCATACTTCAGTCTCTTCTTACTCCATCCGGACGAGACAGCACCCCCCAGGCCTGAGAATATAAGCATACCTCCCAGCACAATCGTAAAAGCCACTACCGGATCGCCGAACAAAAGCGTATAATTCTGAATAAAAGACAACTCCACAAACATGAAGCCGGCCCCTGTAAACAGAAAATAGAGAACAGTCCAGATGCTCACCCTTTTAGATCCGCCTGATAAGGAGCGTAGGGGAAGGATCAGCAGCACAAGGCCGATGAAGAATGCTTCCGCCAACACCACCATCACCACGATCTCCCCGGACATCAATAGAGAATAAAACCGGCTGCCTGTGCTGCGGTATAATTCGCCTATTCGCAGCCACCTTGTAAAACGATTATGAAAGGGGCGGTCATCCGTAGCCGGGGCTACATCCAGCAGATAATCCTTAAAATATCCCTCCTGTTTTCCTGACTTAAGAGCTCTGATTAACTGTTCTATGCTTTCAAAATGGTAGGGCTCATCAAAGACATTGAAGCGGTTTACTTAACCACGCCTAATCCCGGGGTAATGCACCAGATCGAAATTCAGACTTAAGGAGAACTCTCTTACCCTGGCGATATCCGCGGTTCTGAAGGGCAGGGGAGTAACGAGCAGTGTATAGCTTTCCCAGTTGCGCAGGATTATGATATGTTCTTCGGGCTCTTCCACATCCATGCTTATAAGAGCCTGGGAGGCTCCGGCATATAGTCTGATCGAATCTGAAGGAGGTAAATGTAGTTTCCGTGAAACAATTAAAATGCCCCTTTTTTTCAGATGAAGCAGATATTCAGTCAATGCCTCTACCGTTAGGAGATGTTCCTGGTTCAGGCTGGCCATGCCCGGAATAGAGGCGCCCCAGTTCTCCACCTGTATCAAATCATACTGAACAGGATCTTGAGCCAGGTAGCTGCGCGCATCTTGAGCTTTTACATTCAGGCCGGGTAATTTATACTGAGCTCTGAAAATTTCAGCCGCCTGCGGCAGCTCAACGAGCAGTGTAATCTTAAGCGCCTCAGCCTCTAATGCACAGGGAAGGCCCAATCCTCCCCCCCGCATAATAATAAGCGTTTCCGCCTCTTTGGGAATCAGCATATAAGCGGCAAATGAATGGGTATAGCGGGCAAAACCTGCATCTTCCAGTGAATCCATCTCGTACATGACGAGCATATCATCAGCATCATGAATAATAAATCTCTTTTCAGGTATGGTACCCTGGTACTTCAGGCTCAAGCCTGGAGTAAAACGAATATAGGGGCTTTCAACCAGGTCAAGCCTTCCCCTTAAGGAATTGTAACTCCGGGTTACCCTTGTGTCCGGGAACTGCAGGACCTGAGCGAGCAGCTTATAGGGAGAGGGTTTTATCTCAAGCCAGATGCCCTTTTCAAACATAATGAGAAAAAATAAAATAAAGACCAATACTGAATTAATTGACAGAAAGATTAATTTTTTCGGCCGTGAACAATTTAAAAAACAGGCTGTGATAAGGGCCAGCATAAGGGGAAACAGAACGGAAATGATGATGATCCTGCCCTCTCCCAGCAGAGGAAGGATGGTAGAAGGAAGTAGCGCTCCGCAGGCAGAGCCGAGCATTGAATAAAAATATATCCACCCGGCTTTTTTCGGTAGAGATGCATAGGCTAATACAATAATAAGCCCTGAAAAGAAAAAGGGGACTGTGAGCATAATAAAGGTAATGAGAAGATAAAGTGCCTGAAGCCACTGGAGGGGCATGCTAAAATAATCCAGGGGAATCCGGCTAATGCCTAAAAATGATCCTGCTACTGAAATGGAGAACAAAATAAGAAGCGCCCACTGCCTGCTGCTCTGTGAGAGCCATGATGCCAGCCCGGGCCTGCGCGCCTCCATCAAACTAAGGAATGTTCCGCTGACTGCGAATCCAAAAAGGACTATGCTGATTACCATGAATGATAGATGGTTCCACTGGGAAATTGAGAAAAAACGGGTAAGCATTACTTCGTAGCTCAATGAGACCAAAGACAGGATAAAAACAGCCGGGAAGATCATAAGCTTAATTCTTCAGTATCTATTTTCTCATCGCCTTTCCGGTCATGGGCACAAAGAGAACGCCGGTAATATTCTTAACCGTGTACTCGCCTCCCTTTTTAGAGACTAAAACCAGATTCTGAAAACTGAATGGGTTTCCCAGGGGCAGGATCATACGTCCCCCATCCTTGAGCTGTTTCAACAGTGGCGGGGGAATATGATCAACCGCTGCTGTAATCATAATACAATCGAAGGGCTGGTGTTCTTCCCAGCCGTAATAGCCGTCCCCATGACGGGTCATGATATTGCGAAAGCCTAAGGTTTTAAGATTCTCAGTAGATCGCAGTTGGAGAAGCTCTTTAATCTCAATAGTAAATACCTCCTCTACCAAAACCGAGAGTACCGCGGCCTGGTACCCCGAGCCGGTTCCTATCTCTAAAACCCTGTCTGTGGGCTTAAGCTTGAGACAGGCCGTCATCAGGGCCACGATGTAGGGTTGGGAGATTGTCTGCCCCTCACCGATGGGAAGCGGGTGATCCTCATAAGCCTGATGCCGGAGGTACTGGGGAACAAAGAGGTGCCGGAGGGTTGAGCGCATGGCATTTAATACCGCCTGATCGCGTATATCGCGGGCTTCAATCTGCTTTTTCACCATTGATTCCCGTTCCTTTTTGTATTTATCCGTCTCTTCTCCGCTTAAAAGCATTGACAAGCTGAAAAAAACAATTATCAAAAATAGAAATTTTGTCTTCATGGCAAGCCTCCAGACTTATAGTATAGCATTGATACGCTATTCTTTTCCTCTATTTTTGCATAGGATTAATCTAGTGGCAGTAATCATTATTACAGGGGAAACCGATTCCGGTAAAACTACGTGGTGTAAGCGGAACCTACTCGAAAATGGAGAACATGAGTATGGAGGAGTGCTGCTTTTGAAAATCTATTCAAGGGGTGAGAGAATCGGCTATGACGCCCTTAATACAGGAACGGGTCAAACAGTTCCCTTTGCCCGTCTGGATAAGTTTAAAACCCCGCATTGGGATGAGGAAGAAAGAATCGGCGGCTTCTCAATATCGAAAGAGGGAAAAAGCCTGGCTAATATGTGGATATGCTATGCTTTTACAGGCACAGGGTACAATCGGGGGATAATAATCGATGAGGCCGGCCCCCTGGAATTGGACAGTGGCGGACTGGCGGAGGGTCTTTGTTTTGCATTAAAGCGAACAGAGCCGGATCATAACCTGTACCTTGTCGTGCGCAGAGATTGTGTGGAACCCGTAGTCAAGAAATTCAATATCAGAAATTACCAGTTGATACCAGTTTCATTGTAAAGAGCAATTTTAATTTCAGTAAGCGGATATATATGGTATATTAGTATTCAGGAGTACATTATGATTGTTGAAAAAAAGGATGCCCGTCAGATCGAGAATGAAGGATTTCGCCGCTGGTTCACCGATGATTTCTTCGATCTGATAGTCTGGTACGAAAATAAAGAAATAACCGGATTTCAATTATGTTTACGATAAAATCAAAGAGTATCACTTTCCCGGGGAATAGGCGCCTAACCCCTTAATGCTATTACCTGGGCATACGCGGGTATTTTTTATCCGGGTGATAGTATCCTTCCCGTTTTTCTCCCCTAATACTGGGTATAATAAATACCTGCCCGGGATGGATCAGGTGCGGATTATCCGGATCAACTATTTTATTTTTATTGGCTTCATAGAGCACTTTCCATTTCCAGGTATCATTGTAAATGAATTCGTAAGCTGCGATTTTCGAGAAACAATCGCGATCCTCAGGGATAAGCCGTACCGTATAATATCCGGGTAATGGGGCTGTTGTTCCAATAACTCCTTCCAGTATGAAATAAGCGCTCTTGGAATACTCAATGCTCTTCTCATATTCCTCAGAATCGAAGGCATATTTTGCTATTTCAAAATCCGATATGGCCTTAGTAAATTTCTCAGGATAGGCTGTTTCCGCTCCACCGGCTTTAGCATTGAAAATCCTGTCCGCCGCCTGCTTCTTCCAGCTTTTAGCTTTGTAGCGCAGAAGCATCATGGCTACATAGACGTCAGACTTTGCTAAATAAATTTTGGCTTCTTCTGCATATTCATAGGCCTTATCATAATCGCCCCCCTGGTGGGCCTCTTCTGCCATCTGCTGCAGTTCAATAGCTTTTTTATAATCCGGATTATCGAGCAGCGATTGCCCGGCTGCAGAAAAGCTGAACACCAGAATCCAAAGTACGCTGAAAATTATAAATACTGTTTTACCTTTCATATGTAAATCCTTTCCATAATTTTATTATATTATTGCCCCTGGTCCATGGTCTTTTGAGCCTCTTCCGCTCTTTCTTCTGCAGATTCTATTCCCTTCCTTGAGTCCTCCATGGATTTTTCGGCTCTCTCCTTCTTTTGCTCAGTCTTTTTATAGACCTCTTCGAACAGTCCTCTGGCTTTTTCTAAAAGCTCTAAAGCTGTCTCATAATTACCCGCCCTCTTTTCCTCGAGGGCGCTGTCATAGACTTCTTGGGTCTTTTCATAGTCATCCTTAACCGCCACACTTGCCTTGATATCATCGGCCTGCTTTTTAATGGTCTCGATTTCTTCCCGTTTCTTCCCAGCCACAATGGGGAATCCCTTCTCAATAACAATCCGGTAGTTATTAATGGCTTCATCCAGGTATTCTTTCGAGCTTGCATTATCCTTATTGTAAGCAGCCTCACCGTCTGAATATTTCTTTTCAGCTGTCCGATACTCATCAGGCACATACTCACCTAATCCGTATTTCTCCACTTTTTTCTTAAGCCCCTTAGCCTGGTCATACTCGCTTTCCGGCAGAGCCGCTGCCGGCTCAGGCTCTTTCTCCGGTGTCGTAGCACAGGAGATCATAATAAGGAACAAAACTATGGTGATAAACATGCTCATAATTTTTTTCATTTCTACTCTCCCTCGATTATAATATAAAATGAATCATTTTTAATCGTTATATAATTATTGATACCATAAATAGGCAAAGATGATAAGCCATAGAGGATAACATTTTTTAGTACTTTAAAGTTTAAAGAACTTATCTATCTGAACTGTTATCTACTTTTCTGCAGCCGGGGTTTCAACCACCCGCTCAAAGGAATGATCATCAATTTCATAGTGAAGTGTACGATCAATCTGCCCTAAGGAGAAAGGTATATTTGTGAAACGCAAGCTATTTCATTATATTTACTGTAGAGATATTCTGTTTGTACTTGTGATCCCGGTCTGGTTGAGGATATCATGGTTTCAAGTGACCTTATCACTCCTATAGAAAGAATTTCCCCCATTCATACTGTATTCGGACGATACCGGAGAAGCAGTATCAGGAGCGTGCAAGCTGTTTCCCAAAGGATAGAGCCTGTTAAACAGCAAATACACCTGGGAAAACGGCTTGCAGTAGAGAGGCTCAAAAGTATCGATGCCCAGGTCCGGGTCCACGAGCGGACCCATATGGCTTTGGTGAGCGGGTATGCCCAGGGTGGTCCACATTATATTTACGTACTGGGACCGGACGGACGGCTCTATGCTGTTGCAGGCTACGTGGATGTGGATCTCAGGCCCATTCCCGGTAATCCAGAAGCCACAATCCGTAAGGCCCGTATTTTGCGCAGGGCAGCCCTTGGTCCGATGCGGCCATCAG
>JAUWZD010000053.1 GCA_030615505.1 Spirochaetales bacterium
TTGGCCTATGAGTTTCTTTTCGAGGAAGAGCTTTATCACAAGACGTCTAAAGCATTCGGTCATTTGGGGAAGGTTGCTGAATGGGATGTAGTGGAAATTGCCGTTTTCATCAAAGCCGCCTTCCAGGAAGATTCCATGTAAGTGTGCATTCCATCGTAAAAATTCGCCGAATGATTGGAAGGTAAGTACGGAAGCTGTCTCTATTGCAGCATTTGCAGCTTCGTTGTAATAGCTCTGCACCATGTCATAGATAAGCCTGCTTACTTCGGAGAAAAGCTTTCTGTCATACTTGAAAAACACACGGAGGCATATGGGTAGGCTGAAAGTTATCAATCTTTGGGGAAGACGAAGGAGAAGTTCATTCGCAGCATATTCGGCGAAAAGCAATGTGCGTTTCTGGGAACAGGAAGGGCAGAGATGGAAGCCTTTGCAGGAGAAGGGTCGAAAGAACTCTTCTTTACATTCGGGATTAGTGCATGGTTGTGGTTTTGGTTTCACCCTGTGGGCACCCTGCGGGCATCCTTTGGGCATCCTGTGGACGGGCCAGCTTAGGTTGAAGGTTGATTGTTTCTCTTGACAAAAGCGAAAATTATAAAACATAATAAGGATAACACTTAATATTATGAGGAATAGAAGGAGACAGGTTATATGTCGAATATTACCTTAAGCGTCGACGATGAGATTATCAAGATAGTTCGAAAGATAGCCATTGATAAAAACACCACGCTTACAGCATTGATTAGGGACTTCTTAAAATCAGTTGCTGAGAGGGATGCGGTAGAAAGGGAATTGGCCATCAAGGAGCTGGACAAATCATTCACGGCACTTAGCCGGGATATGGGTAAAAAAAGCTGGATTCGAGCGGAACTTCATGAACGATAGGATCTTTCTAGACACTAATATCCTGGTTTATGCTTACGACAAACACGATCCATATAAGCAAAAATGCGCTCAATCTCTTCTAAGAGAGGGAATCCAAAATGATAGTGCTGCTATGTCATCTCAAGTTTTGGGCGAGTTTTTCTGTATTATAACTCAAAAGATTCAAGAACCTATGTCTGCAGATGCAGCGCATGACATTATTATGAAGCTCAGCATTATTCCGGTTGTTGAAATCGATCTGGCGATGGTGAATCGGGCTATTGATACTCATAAGAAATATCAGATCTCCTACTGGGATTCACTGATTATTGCAGCGGCGGAACGAGCTAAGTGCCAGAAAGTTTTATCAGAGGATTTCAACAGTGGTCAAACATATTACAGTGTTTTAGCATTAAATCCCTTCAAGATGTAATAGCTTTAATTATTAGCGGTAAAGAGATTCCGGTGGAGACTTTTGTAGCCGTGCTTGGGGCCAGTGGATTGACCTATGCAGAGGGCTCTGTCAGTCAGGAAAAGGAAGAGTTGATACGCTCACGCTCGAATGAACGGGCGTTTTGGTACTTCGGAGGTGCCGGCGATGCAATCGTCCCTGACAATCTTAAAAGCGGCATCAACCGTGCCGACCGCTATGAGCCTGAGATCAACCCTGATTTTGCAGAGTTTGCCGAGTACTACAGCACCGTGATCATTCCCGCCCTAGTACGCGAGGCGAGAGATAAAGCGTTGGTAGAGAACGTTGTCAAGCTGGTCTATCAACGCATCTATGCCCCCTTGAGAAACAGGACTTTCTACATCGACGATCTAGGCCTTGAGCCCTTCGATGCTCCCAGCCGGCTCAGTCTGCTTGAGATCCCGAAGGACAGGCTTAGGAGAAAATCCTCGATCATTGTCTCTCGGATTCCCATAAACAGGTGGTACGAGATTATCGGATATCCGACAATTGCCGATGCTATCTGCGATCGTATCGTGCACAGCGCCCATCGTATTGAGCTGAAAGGAGAATCGGTGAGAAAACTCTACGCACGCCGTGAGATCATGCAGGAAAGGAAGTCAGAATGAGGGATCACATGGAATCCCGGGATAAAAGATTTCGAGGAATAGAAATAGCTCTTAAAAACCCCTATTTTCCCTCTCATGGCTTCCGTCTGTTTCCTTCAGTGAAAGCATGCCCCATAATCCCTCTTCAGCGCGTTTTCTTGGGGCAAGTGATATCTGTATACCGGGAGATCGACGGATATCCGGATGATTCTCTGAACGACAGCCTTCCCCGGCGACGACCTCAAAGGCACAGGTGTACATCCAGGAAATCTTGCTCTAGCGCAGTATCTTCGTGCGGTGAGGCAGGTTGGCTGCGGGCTCGGAACTACGATCTGCTACTCTACCACCGAGGCCTCTCTGTACTCGAAAGCTGTGGGCTATTGCAAGGGTTGCGTGCAATTGCACAGCCGAAGGAGTTTTCAACAATCCCCTGGAAAACCCTGCACTGTGTATGTAAACTCAAACAGACCAGATCGTACCGTGGAAAAACTTAAACTCACTTCATGTCACGACGGGTTTCCCACATTACCACAAGGTCTGCTACTACTATTTTTTAATTTTTAGGAAAAGGAGAAGAATGTTTATGATGAATATAGCTGATAGGGTGAACATTATCACTCCAGTTATTGTTATGGATCGTCAACTAACTATAGACTCAAAGTTGCCGCTTTGATATTGATTAATGAGGAATTAGGATGAAGGGTTAAGTGGCAACTTATTTCCGGAATGGGTGGCAACTTTCACCGGAATATGCACTTTCTGTTTCAAAATTAATAGAAAATGGTTCTGCTTCAGGAAGCGCTATTCTTGGAATACAATCTCTCTTCCTATTTCCAGTAGCTAATTATTATCAATATACATCTTTCCTATGCCCGATTCGTAAAACAAGTATGCTATCCAATAATATCTCGTATATTACTCGATAATTGCCAATTCTATATTTATACAGTCCTGAATACTCTCCAGTTAATTGAGTGCCTTTCCCGGGATTACATGCCAAATTTGTCTCGATACTATCGAGTATCCTTTTAGCTTCTTTTCTATCTATTTTCCTAAGGTCTTTTCTGACTGAGGCTTTAAATTTTACGCTATACGCCAAGAGATTTTCTCATTTCATCTGCAGATATAATCTGATCATCTTTATCTCTAAGTCTGTCAAGCGCAATTTGATAATCAGCATACTCATCGAGATACTTCTTTAGCGCAGATTTGATGATGAAGGTTTTATTTCTATGTATTTCCTTCGAAACTTGTTCAAGCCTTTCAGCAATGTCATCTGGTAATCTTATTGAAACAGCCTTTCCCATAATAAGTACCCTTTGTAATATATGTAATTAATTGTATTACAAGTATAACAGACTTTCTATTTTTAAGCAAGAAATATTATCACTTATTATAAATTCCTCATGGGCCGTGCTGGGGGAATGCTGTTCTTGCTCCAGCCGCGTTTCCGGTAGTACTGGTCTAAAAGCCTTTCAAACTCCTATTGTGCAAATTAAGTTTAGCCGATTACCCTTCAGTGCTTATCTCATTTAACGAGGCCACTTTAATAAATTTTGAGGCGATCCTTTTCAGCTTCTGATTGCATAGTTGACAATATAGCAGAATAGCGTCATTATTATGCTATGACTGGAGACGAGATACATTTGAAACCGTCGGCTGTCAAAGACATGGACAGGCTGCGGAAATACGATGCTGCAATGGTCGCTGACGGTATGGAAACTCATCTTTCTCATAATCCAACTAAAGAAAGCAAGAGCCGGATCAAGCGACTCCGAGGGATCTCGAATCCCGACTATCGCCTCCGGCTGGGTGACTATAGGGTTTTCTATAATGTTGATAATGCGAAACACACAATCGATGTGCTTAGGGTTCTACACGAGGATCAGACGCACAAATACTACGAGGAGGTACAGAAATGAAAGTAGCGCCGATGGGGGAGGTTAGGAACCATTTTGGCAAATACCTTATGGCTTGCGAAGATGAGCCGGTGTTTGTGACAAAGAACGGCAAGATCACAGCAGTCATTGAGCACATTGAGGACTCAGGCATCGAGGATTTTCTCTTGGAGCGCGATGCTCGCTTCCGGCGGATGCTTGACCGAACGAAACGAGAAAAAGGCGGCATGTCGCTCAAACAGTACCGCAAGGCAAGAGGTATCTGATCCTTCATTGCAGGCCTTAATACTCCGCCTTTGGGCGGGGTCAGAGTCCCTTATTTTCAAGATGCCCGGGAAAATAACTTCGCAATTGCTGCCTTTGATTACCACAAAACCGCCGGAGAAAAAATGGCTCAACTGGATTCTGGGAGTTACCTTCTTCCTGGCGTTACTCTTCCCAGCGCTTGGCTTGTTAATGGGGCAATCACAAGCATAAAGGTGACGTCTAGCAAGATGACTCGATTTTAGTGCCTTTCATGGGACTGCATGCCAAATCTGTCTCGATACTATCTAGAAATTCCCATGGGCCGTGCTGGGGGAATGCCGTTCTTGCTCCAGCCTCGTTTCCGGTATCACAGGTCTAAAAGCCTTTCGAACTCCTCCCGATCAATAACCTTTCCCACTGTGGGCCCTGTCTGGATTGGAGAGGCATGGACCTTATATGGCATGATGTCAACATTACGGCTCATCCCAGGGCGTGTGTTTATAAGCCTTGTTAAATCATAAACTCTGCTTTTCCTCGTCGGTCCAGTCCTGACCCATCTCGATTTCCCTGCCGATCGTCCAGGCACGAGTGTGATAGGCACCGATATCGCTCGTTGCGTAGGCCAGGGTCATGGACACTCCCGCCCGGCTGTCGTAGGCGCTCTGCTCCGGGCATTTGACCTGCAGAACCAGCCTGTCCATCTCAGGCCGGGTCTGAATAAGCCTGCGTGATCCGACGGCCAGGAGGAGATATTTATCTCCTACGGCTCCCCATACTCCGGCTTGACAAAGCCTCTTTCTACTGCTTAAGTTGAGATTATGCCCCGGAGAAACAGGTTCATTACTGTACTTCTTTTAGTCATTGGATTTTCTATTTCCATTGTTATTGGGCTTTCCCTGGGACTCGCACTGGCAGCGACTAAAAATATACAAAGCCTGGAAAATCTTCAGGAACATAAACCTGCTCTTCCAACGCAAATACTTGATCGGAATGGTAAATTAATTACTCAGTTTTTTTCAGATGAAAAGAGAGAAATCGTATCTATTGATGAAATTCCCAAACACCTGATTAATGCACTACTGACTCGGGAAGACGAATACTTTTACAAGCATCATGGCTTCCGGTTAATGTATATTATTGGAGCCGCCTGGGATATCATCACCGGACGTTCCTTCAGGGGAGGGAGCACCCTTAGCCAACAACTTGCCGGGCATCTCTACACGGACCGTTCCGATATATCGCTCAATAGGAAAATCGTTGAGCTCTGGTGGGCAATTCAACTTGAGAGGCAGTATACCAAAAATGAGATTCTCGAACGCTACCTTAACCTGATGTACTTCGGGCATAACACCTACGGCGTAGAAGCAGCATCTCAATTCTATTTCAAACATTCCGTGCGGGATATTACCGTTGCTGAGGCAGCAATACTTGTTATTCAACTGGCCAGCCCCGGGCGCTACTCACCCATCAACCATCCTAACCGCGCTCGAAAGATGCAGAGAGTAATTCTGGATCAGATGGTCAGTCTGGGTTATGTAAGCCAGGCGGAAACGGATCAATCCTTCGCTGAATATTGGGAAAATTATGACTATACACGCAGCAACATTACCTCCGCCTGGTTCGAGAGAGAGGATAAAGCACCCTACTTCTCAGAATATATTCGTCAGAGGCTTGAAGAACATATTCTGGGATCAATGGACCTGTACAAAGAAGGATTGGTGGTCCATACAACTTTAGATTTAGAGCTGCAGGAAATTGCAGACAGGGTTATGTCAAAGTGGATAAGATGGGTCAACAATCAGCACCAATCACAGGCAGAGAGCCGCATGCAATACGCAGATATTACCTTTCTACCTATTGCTGATCTCCTCTCACTCACCTTTAATATTGAAAATATTCGCTTTGCAGGAATTAAACAGAAAGCAGTGGCTAAACAGGTATATCTTAAAGATATCAATCCGCTCACAGACATTTTCGCCTCAATATTCGGAATAGAGAATCTTAAATATACTTCCCGGATTGCTTATGCCAAAGAATCTTACTTAAGCAAAAAAACCCAGGTTGAGGGGGCGTTGATCAGTATTGATTCTCAATCCGGTCATATTCTGGCCATGGTGGGGGGACGTAAATTCGAAAGTATCAATCAGTTCAACCGGGCAGTGCAGGCGAAAGTTCAACCCGGATCAGCATTTAAGCCTCTTTACTATTCAGCCGCTATCAGTTCTAAGAGCCTTACTGCTTCTTCCATGTTCATGGACGCTCCTATTTTTTTCTGGAATGACGACGGCACCCCCTATGTTCCTCTTAATTATAAAGGGGAATGGAAAGGAAGGGTTCTTCTGCGTACGGCTTTATCCCGTTCCATGAACATCCCTTCTCTGAAAGTGCTGGATACTATTGGTTTTGATGCGGCTATTACCCGAACCAGCAGAATGCTGGGCTTTACCGATCCTGAAGAAATTGAAAGGATTTTTCCCCGTAAGTACCCACTCGGATTAGGAATCATTACCGTATCTCCCCTGCAAATGGCTAGAGCCTTTGCTACATTTCCCAACCAGGGACGGGAGATGGAGCCTCTAGCAATCCGATTTGTGGAAGACCGGAATGGCCGGTTGATACTGGAACTGGAAAAAGAAATCCGGGCAAAACAGATGAGAGCGAGAAAAAGCCTGCAGATCATGTCTCCCCAGGCCGCCTACATTATGACAAGTATCCTGCAGAGTACAGTAGAGACAGGGACTCTGCGCTATGCCGGCAGTACAGTAGGAGGCTTTGACCGTGCAATAGCCGGTAAAACAGGAACAACCCAGAACTGGTCTGATGCCTGGACTGCAGGATTTACTCCTCAGATGACAACTGCGGTCTGGTTCGGATTTGACCGGAGAGGATACTCCCTGGGAATAAATTTAACCGGAGCGACCTGCGCAGGACCTGCCTGGGCTGAATACATGCACCAGGCCCATGAGGGGTTGCCTGTTGTTGATTTTACAAAACCCACTTCCGGTCTGATTGAAGCTACAGTCTGCGCTGTATCGGGTCTACTGCCTACAAAATATTGCAATGAAGGTGTTATCAATGAAATTTATTTAACAGGCACTGAGCCGAGAAAGTTCTGTGATATCCACAAGTATAAATTTGACCGCAGTGTGGTTATGAAGGAAAACATAAAAAATTCTATCCTGCTTGGTGCAAACCTCTTCGAAGATTTATCCCTGCCCGAAACAGACAGTTTATTTCTGGAAGAACTGGAGGAGACCTCAGAATACCAACCTGAGGAATTAACAAATCCGTTACTAGATTAAGAGTTTTGAATGTGTGCAGGCATGGGGAGGTCAACGCATGGGGAAATTCCGATACACAAAAGATCATGAATGGGCATTGCAGGAGAATAACCGGGTAAGAATCGGGATCTCGGAATTTGCCCAGTCAGAATTGGGAGATATTGCCTTTGTGGAGCTTCCCCCGATTGGTAAAGTTGTTAAAAGGGGAGATCCTGTATGTTCCATCGATTCGCTTAAATCATCCAGTGAAATCTATGCACCTGTTTCAGGAAAAATCGTCCAGGTCAACACAATACTGGAAAACGAAGAGAACTGCTGCATCATAAATTCGGACCCCCTGGATGAGGGATGGATTTTTGTTATAGAAATGACCTGCCCTGAAGAGATGAAGCAGCTCTTATCGGAAAAGGAGTACGAGCAGTTCATCAAGGAGGGCTAATATAGCAAGGAGACAATAATGAGAATTCGCTTTCTTGGCCATGCGTCCTTTATTATTGAGGACAAGTTTCGTATTGCCATTGACCCTTACGACATTAAAGCAAAGAGTTCAGACCTCCAGGAAAAATGTGATTTTATTTTCATTACACATGCCCATTATGATCACTGCTCCCCAGAGGATATCTCAAAGCTGTCCGATCCGGCCAAAACCGTTATCATAGCTACACCGGACTGTGCAGAAAAAGTTGCTTCTCTTGCTTGCGAGATTCTGGAGGTAGTTCCGGGAAGAGAATATAATCGGGGAATTAGTTTTAAAACCATTCCCGCCTACAATATCGGTAAGCCGTTCCACCCAAAAGAAAATAACTGGGTCGGGTATCTGATATTCCTTGCAGAAAGTGTTTACCATTGCGGAGATACAGACTTGATTCCTGAAATGAAGGGACTCAAGCCCGATATCCTGCTGATCCCGGTGGGCGGTACATATACTATGAACACTAAAGAGGCGCTGAAAGCCATAGAATTAATCACCCCCGGAAAAGTAATACCCATGCACTACGGGAAGATTGTCGGAGACCGGAAGGATGCTGAGTTTTTGAAATCAAACTCGAAGGCGCCTGTAGAGATCCTTGATCCGGGACCATAATCCTGATCTTCCATAACGGCTTTTGAAATCAACAGCGGCATCTTTTAAGGGATATGCATTTCCATATTTCCTTTTTAAATCATCCCAATGCCTGACGATCCATACATATAGATCCGAAGCTGTTCTGCCCGGAAAGGAGGCAAGTATCTTTTCTGAACGGATTAACTCTACAATAGGCTCAAAAATATTATCATACCAGGAGAGCATGCCTTCCTGAAAAGGTATTTCCTCTTCTTTGGATAAATTCATATAGTATTTATGCCCATTGATATGCCGGATGATCTCATCGTAGCGGCCTGTCGCCGAGAATTCAATCTGAACATGAGTTCGTAATTTATCCAGCTCTGTTTTCCTGAAGAATTCCTTTTTCTCCAGCCCGATAACAGCCTTTTTAAGCTCCTCTTTTGTCATGCCTGGTTTCAACGTGATATCGGAACTCAAGGCAATGACTTCAGCATCTATAAATTCCACTCCCTGTGCCTTAGCTACAGAAACCCTGTGATTGCCGTCCCGGACGAAATATACCCCGCCGATCTCATATAGCTGAACAACCGGCAGGTTGATCTGCTGATAATGCGCCATATCAACTCGCACCCATCGGCCTCGCAGGTGTTGACGCCGGGGAAGAAAAAAACGGTTAAAGTCCTGATATCTTCCTTCACTGCCAGTTATAAGGGATATAGGAACCGTTTTAAGCCCACGATAGGTCTCGGACTGAGGTTTAACCAGGGATTTGACCTCTTTTAAAGAGAGCAGTTCATCCTTTTGATTCTTTAGGAGAGAAAGCACGTGGGCAAAAACGGCCTTACTTCTGGCCTTAGTAAAATCTTCTTTAGCTTTTTGATCATACTGGCTTAAGCACATCTTCATACCTCCATCTCTATTAACTGGTGATCATACGCATTCACAACAGTGGTGGCATAGTAATGGGAGATTCTTTCTTCATTTGTATTGTAAATATGAACATGCCCATGAACGAGATACCGGGGTTTAAACACACGCATGAACCAGAGAAAGACCTTGAAGCCCGTATGACAGCGATCCGGGCGATCATGGATTCCATACGGCGGAGCATGGGTGATCAGAATATCCAAAAAACGCCCATATATGATTCTATTAAGTAAAAGCGATGGCATTATCCGTAAAATACTGAAGAACATTTGAAAATCGGTGTATTGATTCTCGCCCCCGTTATACCACATACTCCCTCCCAATCCTGCAATCAGAACGCTCTTATTCCTGACTACTTTAGTTCCCACATAGCTTGTTCGAGGAGCATGATGCTTTGTTTGTGAACGCTCCCATAGATCAGATTTTATTATATCAATCCGGCCTTTAAATTCTTTTAATAGCTTAAGCTGGTGATTCCCGAAAACAAAGAGCAATGGCTTATTCAAACTGGTCATGATAAAATCGTAGTAATACAGAGGAAGATCACCGGAACTGATAACCAGATCTACATCACCGAACCGGCTCTTTATGGACTGATTGTAGACTAAAGAGTCCACATGATCGGCGATACATAGAATTTTCATCTATCCTTTCACTTTTTTTAGAATTGAGCTCAGCTTATCATTCTGTACAAGATCGACTGGCCTGGTATCTGCATATCTAACAGCTTTTGGAGTAAATTTGGAGCTGGTGAGGATAATTCCCCTTAAAATCCTGCTCTTTTTCATCTCCTCAAGGAAATTTCTAACAGTATATTCATCAATTGCGTCCGTGACACGTAAAAACATGAAAAGGCAGGGCATCCTGCGGGGAGTTTTCCAATTTTTCTCCGCCTCCACGGCAGTGATCTGGCAGCCATTTTTAATCGCTTTAGTATCCCTGACCTCAAATTTGAGGGTCCGAATTATGCCCTTGCATATCTCTAAAAACCCTTCATTCGCTGAGGTCATATAATCTTTCATGCTGTCATCTGTACGAAGCTCCTGATACTGACTTAGCTTTTTAGCAACATCTCTAAAAGTCGGTTTTATAGAATAGATATACTCCCAGTGCTGAATAGCCTTATCAAGATCTCTTTTTCTTTCATAACAGAGGGATAAACAATAGCGGCAGTATAAAATCTCAATTGTGGAATTGCCTGCAATCAGATTCTCAGCCCTTTCCAGAGTAGAGATTGCCCGATCCAGATTATTCATGCTCATATAGGAGGTGCCGCTTTCAATCAGGGCTTTTACCTTAATCTCCGGATCCCGTTGAGCTTTCTCGAAAGAGCGCAGCGCGCCTGAGTAATCGTACATCTCCTTCAAGAGCCGGCCCATATAGTAGTGTGTTTTATAGTTTTCCGGATCGTATTTCAGGGCAATTTCCAGCTCCGCCTTCGCCTCAAGGGGTTTTTTTTGTTTGGAAAGCAGAATCCCCAGCCCCTGATGTGCGCCCGGATGCTCCTTATTAAGCTCAATGGACTTCCGGTAGTATAAGAAGGCTTTATCAGACATATTACGTGCCTCAAAGAGACTGCCGGCATTATAATAATAGTCTTCTTTCCCTGGCTCTTTCTTAATCAACAGGAGATATTCTTTCAATGCCTCATCATCCTGGTTGAATTTATGAAACAGCTCAGCCGCCTGTTTTCGAAAAGGCACTTCCCTGCACAGGGTTGTAAACTGTCCGAGCTGATTGATAATCTTGAATTCCATCAGGGCCAGCTCCGGTTTATCCTCTGCCAGATAGGCCCTTCCTAAAAAATAATGCGCATCTACATTTCTTGAATCCTTTACCAGAAATTGCTTTGCCCGCTTGATCACCTGCTGATTCTTCCCGTGTTTGAATAGAGCCGCTAATCCTTCCATAGCGCGGGGATGTAGTACAACTCTAATAAGAAAAAAGGTTAAGGCACCTATTGCTGTGCCGACGATTATAATCAGAATGACAATATTACCCATAATAACACCATATTTATCTAGATTAATTTTTTTATGTAGATATGTCAAACCTAAGCGTGTATAATTTTATATATGAGGCAAATTAAAGTACTGCTCGCCTTTCTCCTCCTCACTTCATCCACTCTCCAGGAAGGGGAAAAGCTTCTGCTGGAAGATAAACCCCAGGAAGCCAGACTTAAACTTGAAGCTGCATTAAATGAGAATCCGAAAAATGAAAAGATTTACCTCTATCTGGGTATTATATATGAGCAGCTTAATGATCCGGAAAGATCCATACAGGTTTTAAGGCGGGGCTTAAGCATAGCAAAAAAGCATAAAGATCTGATCTATTATAATATTGGCAATAACTTCTTCAGACAGGAGGAATATACCCTGGCAGTAGAGATGTACAGCAAAGCAGTGGAAGTGAATCTGCAGTTCGACGACGCTTATTTGAACCGGGCCAATTCCCGTTTAGAACTTGAAAATTACAGCGGCGCGCGTGATGATTATATTCAATATCTGCAACTGGCGCCCTCTTCACCCCAGAGGGAACAGATAGAGGAATTAATCCGTTTACTGAGCGGAATAATAAAGGATGCTGAACTCAAGAAACAGGAGGAACTCGAAAAACAGAAAGCCCTGCTGAATGAAGTTCTAAACTCATTAAAAAATGCCTCAGAAGATACACGTAATCTATCCGCCGGCAGTGAAGAGATAGAAGAGGATTATGAAGAAATAGATATTGCAGATTAGGGTAGATATATGGAAAAGAAACATATCATAATAGTCGGAGCAATTCTGCTCCTTATTGCTTTAATTGCCATAGGTCTGGTCTTTGTTCTCCCGGGCGGCAGGCAAAAAGCTCAAATTGAGAGACTGAATGCCTTAAAGCATGCCGGAGAATACATGGAGAAGGAAATATTTGATCGTGCCTTAGATATTCTGGACAGGCTTCTGCTTGCCGATCCGGAAGATGATGAGGCTAAATCTCTCCTGGATGAAATTATAAGGAGAAAGAAAATTGCCGAGAGTTCGGCCCGGGAAAGGGAATTGCAGGCTCTTAAAGAGCAGCAGGAAAAACTCCAGGACAGCCTGCGTGAATTAGGCTCCTCCATTCAGGAGAGGCGGGAGCCTGCTGTAGTACAGGAGAAAGAGATCCCCGAACACGCCAGTACCAAAGAGAGGGAGCGGATAAAGAGAATCAACGATCTTATGGCAGAGGGAATTAAAAAGCTGAATAACAAGGATTATTCCGGGGCCAGAAAAGCCTTTGATGAGGTTCTGGAGCTCGATCCTGACTACGGGGAGGCCTATGCCTATATTGGGGTATCCCATTTTGAAGAGGATCCCAGTAATCAAAGTAAGGTTCAGAAGGCGATAGAAGCCTCCAACAATGCCATAAGAAAGAATCCGGGACTCTGGGTTCCGCACAATACCCTGGGTCAGATCTATGAGCAGTCCAAGAATTACGATAATGCAATAAGGGAATACAAGGAAGCCTCCCGTCTGAACCCTGAGGATTATTTTCTTCTCTACTCTCTGGGCAAGAGCCAGTATTATGCCCGCAGGTTTTCAGATGCTCTGCAATCCTTTAACAGCAGCATACATCTAAAGCCGGATTTCCCGCAGTCCCATTTTCGCAGGGGCCGGACTTTAAGTAAACTTGGTGAAACTACAAAAGCAGCCGAAGCATTTCAGGATGCCATTAATGTAAAAAAAGATTATGCGGAAGCCTACTACGAGCTGGCAAGGATGTATATTGAGCAAGGAGAAATATCTAAGGCAGTTAAAGCCTTTCACAGAGCTGTAGATTTTACTCCGGGAAACGCTATTTTCTTGAGGAGCCTGGGCACTGCCCTGTCCGCACGGGAAGATTACACTCAAGCCGAGAAATATTTTGACAGAGCATTAAAAATTGATCCCAACCATACGGTTACGAATTACAATATGGCCTTAGTAAAAATGCAGCTCGGAAAGGAACAGGAGGCTCTAAAGTATGCCTCAGGCGCATTGGCCAAAAAGCCGGATTCCGAAGTTTATAATTACACCCTGGGAGATGTTTATGAAAAACTCGGCAATAATGATGAGGCTATTAAATACTATTTGAAGGCCGTGCGGCTCAACCCGCGCTATACACCCCCTCTGATTAACCTGGGCAATATTTATGACAGCAATGGACTCTACGATAACGCTCTTGCATTCCTCTCCAAAGCCTTTAAAATCGATCCTGATTCATTCGAGGTGAATAACAATCTAGGTAATGTATATCTGCACAAGGAGCTGTACCAGGACAGTGTCCGCCACTTCAAGAAAGCTATAAATTTGAAGATCGACGCCACTACAACCCGTTATAATTTAGGCCTGGCCTATCTCGAACTGGATCATGCCTCAGAGGCTAAACAGACATTTTTAGAGATCATAAAAATAGATCCAAACTACTGGGATGCCTATTACCAGCTATCGCTTCTTCTGATTAAGGAAGGAGAAAAGGAAAGCGCCAGGACATTTCTTGAAACCCTGCTTAGTAAGAACCCGAATTATGATAAGAAGCAAGATATCGAGAGCTTACTTAAAAAACTTGAGTAGAATTAGCAGTTCTTTAGGTTCTTCCCACCTTTTTAAATAGCTCATCTTTGCCTATTTCAAACCATATGGGCCTGCCATGCGGACAGCGGGCATTGTCAAGTGCAAAGGCATCCCGGATCAGGTTTTCAGCAGTCAGGGAATCCACCTCGTCACCCTCCTTAATCGCCAATCTGCAGGCAATAAGGCTGAATATCTCATTCTTAAGCTCATCGATGCTTCTACCGGATACTAAAACCTCGATGAGCTTATCTTCTTCAAGACAGAGAAAATCCTCAGGCATGGCTGTAATCTCATATGCATTCCGTTCAGCATGTTCAATAGTAATTCCCATCTGTTCTAAAAACTTAAGCCGGCTCTTTAAAAGCTCATCTTCCTGCTCAGTTACCTCAAAATGAATGGGCAGAAGCAGCTCCTGGGATATTACAGGCTTTTCAATTAATCTATTGAAAAGAATGCGCTCATGTGCCGCATGCTGATCAACTACAAAGAGGCTTTCTCCGTACTCAACAAGTAAAAAAAGTCTGAAGAGCTGCCCGCAGTACCGGGGTCTTACCTTGTTTATTGCCGCACCGGCTTTCCCTTCGGGTTCGGGTTCATGAAACTGATAAAGGGGCAGTTGACCCGGCACCCGGGGAATAGAATCATCCGAGGGCTTAAGATTGATTTTTGCCTTGATATCATATTGTTTTAAATATGACTTGAGAACCGACACCAGGCCACGATGAAGCTGCTGTAAATTCCTGAAGCGGGCCTCCCGCTTGGCAGGATGGATGTTAAAGTCAACCAGATCCGGCTCCACCTCAAGGAAAATAAAGACGACCGGGAAATTACCCCCGGGCATATAGGGGGAAAAGGCATACTCTACCGCCTGGATGAGGCTGTACTCAAAGATTCTTCTCCGGTTCACAAATACCTGTATCATTTTTCTATCACGCCTGCACAGCTCCGGATGCCCGACCACAGCGATAAGTCGATAGCCGTCTTCCCCTCCCTTAACCAGGCTGAGATGGCTGCTCTCAATACCGAAGCAAGATGAGATCCTCCTGTCAATAGTCTGGGCTGGGAAGAAATTCTTAAGGTTTTTATTTATAAAGAACCTGAAAGATATCACGGGATGGGGCAGGGCTTTTTCTACAAGAGCCTGACGGCACCTGCCGGTTTCCGACTGAGGATTTTTTAAGAACTTTTTACGAACCGGCATATTAAAAAAGAGATCCGATACATCGACCACGGTACCCTGTTTGCCCTGACAATCTAGTAAATTGATAAGTCTTCCACCCTCAACAGTCAGACAATGCGCATGCCTCCCCTGGCCGCCGGCCGGGAATTTTGACGCCATACTGTTTATCTCCAATCTGGAACATGCTGCTACACTGGCTAAGGCCTCACCCCGGAATCCCAGGCTGCTTACCTTGTAGAGGTCTTCCTCCTCCCGAATCTTTGAGGTCGCATGCCGGTGAAAACAAATCTTAAGATCATCCTCGGTCATTCCCTCGCCGTCATCGACAACCCGGATGCGCGAGATCCCCCCGTTCTCGATATAAACTTCAATATTCTTACTGTTCGCATCGATAGCATTGTCCAATAGTTCGCGTACAACTGAAAAAGGCCGGTCAATAACCTCGCCGGCCGCGATTTTTCTGGATACTTCCTCCCGCAGTATGAAAATCCTGCGGGAGGATAAAATTTCTTCAGACATATGATTTAGTAATTCGCACGAGTTAAAATACTGACAGAAATATACGAATCGCCCTCTACAAAATTATTCACCACTACTACAGCAAGCTCCAGCACGGGTGCAACCGGATAAACTACTTCTGCAGACAGAACCGTATTAACATCTATGAAATCCACGCTCTCTCCGTCCAATAAATTGGTGATTAGCCCGAATCGGTCATAGGAAACAGAGGCATAAACAGGAAGCAGCCCCTTCATAATTCCCACTTTGACATGCAGGAAGTCCTCGGGCCGTCCCTCTCCGGTGTTGTTAATATACCAGGGCCATAGATAGCCGGCCTCAAAGAAGAACACCTTTTCCATGGTATAGCCTGCTTCACCATAAATCCCCATGGTCTGAGCCTTGTACTCCGGATTATTCGGATCCTCAAGATAATTGACTATATCCTCAACATACTCTGAGCGTCTCCGCTCATATATATTATTGTAGAAGCCGGGTATAAAGGTTCCGTCAGAGTAGCGGAACTCCAGCCTGTAATCCACAGGCAGTATATTGCCCAAAATACCCGTGGCAAAGCCCCAGTTTTTAAGCCGCTCACCGTCCCATATCGCATCTCCTGCCAATCCGGAGGAAATTGTATAGGGTCCTGGAACATCTTTCCGGAAATATGGAAGCATTGTGGCAATATCGGCAAACAGGATCATGCTTAGGGAATCCGTATGGAGCAGAGGATAATCAAGATCAAAACAACCATTCAAAAGGATAGGATCACCGAAGGCTTCTTCTTCGTCCGGGTCAATATCGGTAAGAACGGTAATACCGAAGGCCAGTGGAAAGTCGCTGCCCATAGGCCTGAAGTAGAGCCTGGCCCCGAATATTTCCGGATCCGCGGCATTGTTCACCATGGCTTCAACGCCGGAATTCTCGGCATCGATCCCCAGGTTCACTCCGACTTTCCTTACGGCCGGAAAATCGGAATCATTGGCATAATTGCGCATGATCATACCGTGTCCGACCGTTATATTGTTAAGATTTCCCAGTTTAAAGAAGAAGGGATCCCGCTGCTTTCCGTATTCAATATATCTGATCTTCAGAAACAGGTCCTCAATAAAATCCGAGGCTATCCGGTCCCATTCATCCTGATCCGTGCCGAAGGACCATTCATTATTACCGTCCGGCTTGTGCCAGTCAGCCGGATCAAGCATATTTTCCTGATAGATAATGGGCAGGTAAAGAGCGATTTTAAATTTTCCAAAGGCAAACCTCGGCTGGATAATGGCCTTGGCATAGGTTTCGCCTCCCATGGTTACAGAGCCGATCTCAAAGCCAAGAATTTGCATCAACTTAGCCATAAGACCCTCTTTAGCTTCTTCCACCTCCTCATCTTCAGGCTTTTCCGCTTTTTCTGGAATCTCGACCTTCTCATAACCGGGAACATCTGTCTTTTTCAGGACTTTGAAATCCAGACCGGCTAAAAAATCAGCCATAGCCTCGGATGTCTCAGCTGATGCCTGAAATACCGGGGCAAGGGCATCCGCTGAAAAACCGGCTCCCACTTCAATGGTAGCTCCTGCAGCATTGGTAAAGTCAATCAGGCCGTCTATAACAAAGACCAGCTCCGTCTCGCCGGGAAGCACGGACATGCCGAAATCAGTGCCTCGAACCCCGCAGACAGCAGAGCTCCCACGGAACTGATAGCGAGCGCCCTTCTCCTTGGCCAATACTGCTCTGAATTTGCCCACGGCCACCTGAAAATTATTGATTTTGCTCTCATCCCGTCCCTGCAGACCGTTGATCTGGAAATTGGTATTTTCTGAAACCCGGATAATGGAGCCGTTAGGCTCCAGCCTTATCTCGGCGTAATCACCCTCACCTGTTATCAATATACTGCCGATTAGAAGCTCCTCTCCGAAATCAAACTCATCGGCGGAATATTCCTCTCCATCCAGGCTAACAATCAGATCACCGCTGTTGTTCTCAAAATATTCCACAATAGCGGTCGGCTGCTGGGCGAACAGGATAGCCGCAGCCCCCAATAATAAGATGAATAATATATATATTCTTTTCCTATTCATTTTATCCCTCCGTAATTCTTCTTAGCTTAAAAAAGCTGAATGGAGCTTGCAAGCCCTGATGTCACCACCCAATCCTGGCTCACAGGTTCATAGCGGATCTTATAGATAAAGGAAATGACCGCCGGGCCTATACTGTAATTAATACGGGCCTGAATAACAGAATTTTCCGCATCAACTAAGTCGCCGAAGCTTTTAATCGATCGCTTATCATAACTGGCGTCAAAGGAGACATAGGGTACGAGTCCCTGTTTAATCATAAATATCGCATAGAGATGAGGATAATTGAGGTAATTATCTTCATTATCCGGTTCAGGTTTATTGAAAGGACCGTCTAAGCTTGCATTGAATATAAAAGCGTCATCAAAGAAGGTTGTGCCCAGACTGATCAGCCAGCCCACATAGCCGGGAATCTCCGCCCCACCTTTGGCAATAAGATATTTTTCATAACGGTACAGATCGTAAGCAGAATCAAAATAGGTTGGAACGAAGTTTTCGCCCAGAATGCGAATCTGAGCCCCGTAATTGAGAAAGCCTATCAGACGGCCCCCGAATCCGACCATGCCGCCCATGGACTGCTCATGAAGAAAAGCCAGATCTCCGAATGTAGCCATGGTCACAGCCTCCTTAGAAATCAGGGGCAGCCTGAAATCCGCACCGTATAAGGCCACGGTTTCATCCGCGGTTTCATCCACGTACAGGGCAGGTTTTGTATCTACAGCCAACGTGGCTCCGAACTGCAGATTTTTAACGACCGGCAGTTCTGTATTGATAAGGGGTCGCACGAAGGGTCTGACCCCTATCACGTCAAATTGGGCAAGGTTGCCTACAAAGGTTTCAATGCCCACAAGGGGTAGATTAAAAAGCGAACCATCAAGATCAAAACTTAAGCCGAAGATCCGTTTTTCGGGTAAAAACAGGGTGTTGTCATAGTTGGCCATAATAAATCCGTTTCCAAGGGTTGCATCATCTATGGAGCCTAGCTTAACGAAGAGGGGATCCCCCTTGAAGCCGTAGCGGATATATTTAAATTTTGGCAGGTATACATCCAGGAAGGAGTTATCCCCTGAGGGAATCCAATCATCTTCCCGTACATAGAAATCGGTCCCGCTGGGAGGCGGTCCGGTGAAGGTGTAGTTTAAAGTAATATCAAATCCTAAGCCAAACTTGCCATAAGAGAAATCAGGAGAAAGACTTAAAGATTGGTAGGTAAATGAGCTGCCATCCTCATCGAAGGTTGCCACGCCTATCCCGAGGCTCATGCCGAAATTGAACCCGTTATCCTCTTCTTCCTGGGAATAGGCCGGAATTAAAGCAAATAACGCGATCAATATAAAAGTGATGAGTTTCCACATCCTGCCCATAGCTGCCTCCTTACTTCTATCTTATAAATATATCTCTAAAATAAAATAATACAAAATTAATTACAAGGATTATTACTTTCTTGGCCAAGCATTGAGCTTATAGCCATCTAAGATTATACTTTTTATATCGGTTATATCTCACTAGTTATATAAAAAATGAAAAAGCTCATATAAAACTATGGCAACTCCCGAAGAGAATAAGAATTGTTATGAATGTATGGAACAGCAGCTGCACTTACATTTAGAACTCGATCTGGGCTTCAATCAAGGCACGGATACCCAGACGCAGATACTTTTCATTATTAAGGGCCTTTTCCCTGTCCAGGCCTACAGAAATTTCTCCCTTAATATACCCATGATCTGGCAGTACAATGGACGTTTCATGACAGAGCATGAGATTCAGGGGATGATAGCTTAGATCTTCTCCCTTACCGGTGAATTCCACCTCTAAGCTTTCAATATGGGCCCAGAAGCCGCTCTTCCCTATTTTCTTAGATAGGAGTGGGAGCGAAATTCCCTGCTCCGGATAGCGGTACCATTGATAAAGAATGCCGACCCTATCCGACCACTGCTCATTCTCTCCATATAATAGATTCAACCTGTTTTCCAGGCCAAAGGAATTCCCCTTTTCCCCCTCCAGGTAGATCATATTTTCAAGCAGGATATTACAATTGCGAATATCCGACATATCTGCACTGACAGTCACAGTGAGAGCAGTAATAAACTCATCAATTCTATAAAAAGGGAACAGGGGATAAGCGCCGAAAGCTCCAAACAGGTTTATGGCAGTGCATTGTGTACTCAGACGGTAATTATTAAAAAAATCGAACAGGTCTCCCTCCTTTTTAAACTCTTTATCCACCGAAAATTCAAAGTATGAGGGAACAAACAGGTCCCTGATTCGAGAACCAAAGCTTCTGCTGAGTCCGATAAAAACCTCGGGCGTATAAAAAGACTCATCCAATGACTGAGTTATCTCCCTAAAAACTGCTTCGGCATCAGGAGCAAAAAGCTCTTCTATGGGGAAACGGTTGAACATATACTCCTGATTCCCGATCCTGTAAAAGTATTTATCCAGATCCGCAGCGTAATCTCCTAAGCTGCTTTCATCTAATAGGATCTGGAGTCTTCTGCGGTAACCGGGGATAATCGAAAACACGGTAATATCCTCTTCCCCGAATAAGAGGGGAAATGTTAATTCCAATTCCAACTTGTTTCTCTGACTCCGAGAGCTGCCGAAGAGATCAAAGCTCTGGAAACCCAGATCTCCTGAGGCAGTTGCGCCGAATGGCCGGGTCTCAAGACTTAAAGAAAGGCTTAGATCCCCTTTACGTTCCACCTCCTCGCCCTCCTCCCAGGGAAGCAGCAGAGAATACCCGCCTATCCAGGTATCAAAATAACCCGAGCCGGATGGACTGAAACCTTCTTCAGACCTCTGCAAAGATACTTCGCTCTCATAATCCAAAGGGAGAAAAGCGGGGAACAGAAGACCTACAGACCAATACTGGATAATAAGATCATCCTGCGAAGAAGCCTCCGATCTGAGCATCAAAGATACTACCTGCTGCCAGGTAATATCTAACGTGTTTTCCCTGTAAATATTCCTGCCCGTATACTTCTCACAGAGGCTGAATGTATCGGAAAATACTAAAGGGAAGGGAACATTGGGAAGAGTGAGCTGATGCCCTCCGGATAGTGTCAGCAGAGAACCGGTAGCTGCTACTGACAGATCCATTTTGAGATCTGTAATGGATAAGGAGAAGGCCAGCTCAGTGAGGGAGTTTATCTGTCTGGAATTCGAGGGTCTGCCGTACAGGGTGGAAAAACCCGCTGTGCTGAAGAAGGCGCTTTCCATCAAAGTAAGGTTGCTTATTAATGGATGATCGCCGATAGTGACCAGCGCCCCGGGAAGATTCAGCTCCAAATCCAGCCCAAATGCCGCGCCAACTGCGCCCATGGGCTCGGTAAGGTGAAGCTCATCTAAGTAGAGGGTTCCGGAGGTGGTATCTGTAGCTTCAACTGTAAATAAATATAGGGAACTGTAATTCGGATCTATGCTTACCGAACTATTAATCTCTGTATCATTTCGGTATACATTTTTATCATCTAAAGAGACTTCATACTCTGACCATGCATTTTCTATGTCAGTCGTATCGATATCCCACCGAATCCCTTTCCCATCCGAATCTAAGAAAGCGAAGTGCAAAGGATCTGTTCCTGTATCTATAGGATGGCTTCTAAGGTATAAAACAATCTTCCTGTAATCGATCCCCTCGGTTCCTGATTTGGTAAATCCTTCAAGTGTCCAATTGCCTGGCCCAGCATCTGACCAGTCTATCTCAAGCACCTCCTGAACTTCTCCGAAGGGATGAAATATATCCTTAACTTCGGGAAAAGCGTCTACCAATTCCTCGGGCCGCGGAGGGATAGCTTCCCTCTCTTCAATTTCACGTGCCGTAACCGTACCGGAGAAGAGGGAATCATCCACCCAGAATATAGTACCCGCCAGGGAAATCCGGTCTATAAGAAGCCTGCCCGTGCTACCTGAGCCGTTATCAACAACGAGGATGCGGATGGATCGTACTCTCGTAAGATCCAACTGTTCAGTAGTAGAATCGATTGTCTCCGACAGAAGTTGCCAATTCGTTTCTGCTGTTATGTCTGTGGAAGGCAAAGAGGTAACAATATAATCATCTGGTTCCAAATCAAGAAAATCATTTCCATCAATGTCCTCGGTGTCCCGTTTTCCGTTTCCTGTACCTTCGGGTCCGCCGCCTATTAATAGTGTAGCAGCATTATCGGTATCGTTAAAATGAAATCCGTCTGAGGCGCTTGAGTACTCTTCATCCAATTCTCCATCCCCGTCCAGGTCCTCACCAATCTCACCGATTTGAATATAGATTTTGAAATTTCCCTGCACATCAATAGCTCTGTAAGAAAGAGAAATGGATTCAAGGGATGAAAAATCGATAAGACCCTGGTCCGGGTAAATCGGTATCTGTGTCCCCACCCATTCGTTATTATCTAGCTCAAAATCCAGGACCAGGCATTCCCCCTTGTTTTTTCCTTCCGAGCTTCCACCTGCCATATAGGGTCCGATCTTGGAGCCTGTCTCGTAGGGAAAAGCTTCGTAACCGGTCCAGTCATAGGGCATGAGCGAGGAATCTCTGAAATTCTTATAGAAAAGTTTTCCCCGGTTATTTGAGTTTAACGGTGCTGGATTAGTAGGCAAACTCGCAGGATAGGCGGTATCCTCGGTAAGGCTTACCTCAATCCCCTGGCCCTCCATGCTGAGCATACGCATGATTCCGGTTGTATCAGGGTTGGTGTATGCGACACCCGTGAACACATCAAATTTAATATGTTCGGTTTCTCCCTTTAAGCTTGCAGAACCTAATACCGTACCTGTCCGGGAATAGGCCTCTTCCGTATAATTACCCGGAAGGGCGTTCCATCTGAGACCACCGGCCAGCTCCAGTGTCAGGGTTTCATTCAATGGGATGGTGTTTCCCCATGCAAAAAGCAGGTCGCTGTTATTCAGCAGGGACTCTTTCTTGCGGTAGTAGATCTCTAAACGATCATCCGGGCCGATTGTGGTCAGAAATGTAATAACCCCCTGGTCATAATCTACTTCAAAACGGGTCTCCTCAATTCCGTTGCGATAAACCTTGACTGAACCCTTTACTATATTCTCTCCAAGGCGGTACTCGGTAACGGGAGTGAGGAAGCTTACCAGCAGTTCGTACTTCAGATAGCCATCTCGAGGGTCCCTCGCCGGGCCGTAGAGGAGATTATCCGGATCAAATAAGCTGCTGACCTCACCAGCCAGAAAGGGATATAGGTTTTTCAAATCTCCTCTCAAATCGCTTGTTAGATAAGCTGTAAACCAATCAGCCATAGGGGTGAGTTTAAATTTTACCTGTGTAGGAATGGTTTTTGATTTATTACCCTTGCTAATAACGTGTACCCTGATCTGTGAGAGATCTGCAGGAGGGGTCTGCTCAAAGCCGTAAGAACTTAGAATCTCAAAGGGTGAATACTCCCCATGCTTCCATACACGGAGGCATTTTTTAGAATTAATCACAATTTGTCGATCAATCATATCCTGGCCTAAGTAAGAATTAAGGGTCCATACGAAATCAATCTTGTTAGCAATATCGATTTTAAGCGGATCCAGTATAATTTCTGCAACCAGGGCATTTGTTCCTAAACCTGGATCACCTACTTCATCTACTCCTTTCCTGTAATACACCAGCACACTCCCCTGCGGAATCTCTTTCAACGTAACAAGCCCCTCCTCACTGTCCAGCACTGCATCATCTATGTCAGCTTTTCTATACTTTCGGCCATCATTCCCGGAAAAGCTTCCGGATGAATCCTCGATATATACCTCCAGGTCTTCCACATCACTGTCCGGAAGCTTAAAAAACTTGCCCTGGATATAATCATCTAAAGGAATAACCTCCTCAGTAACTAAATTGCTCCCTATATATGTGACACTCCCTTTATCCATATTGTCAGAGCGCAGAAGAATATGATGGCTTGCTTCACCAGAACCCATGAGAGCCTCAACACCGAGTGAAGCATCTCCCTGTTCGGGAACATCGAGAAATCTGTAGGGGGTTATGGAAATATCCCTATTGCCTATATAGACGTGCTTGAGAAATTCATCCTCCTTACCTTCATATCCCATGCGGAAATAGATGTCTTTGAAAACACCCTCAAAAAACTTCTCTTCTTGAATTGAGGTCACAGCCACTTCGATAAAGTAGCGTTCCATAAGCCAGACTGAAAAGGCTAAATCAACAGATTGCATGAAAATAAAACCCTGTTCCAGGCCCGGAAAAGGAGAAGAAATAACCGAACCGTCCGGGGTAAAGAGGAGTCCCATGCCCCCTATGAGTGATGAATTCCAGAAACCGCTCAGGAAAAAATCAACATCGGCATCCCAGATTTCTGTTTGAAAAATTGCCGTGGGTGCTTCTTCAGGCTGCAGGAATTCCGTCTCGGATGAGTCCTGCCCCGAGGCATTCTGCGTCTCATTGGATGTATCCTGCCCGTATATCATTACGGTAACAAGAATAAAAATAATAACCGAAAGGAGCTGCTTCACTGGTAATTACCATAGCACATTCAATTTATAAAAAAAATGTAACTATTCAGGTAGTAAAACCTCCACATTCTGTATTTTTTAAGGCTAATAAGCTTTTTCAGGATACTATGCTGCAGAAAAGCAATCTACGTAAAAATATTCTTGCAGACCTGCAGGAGTTAAAGGTACTATACAGACATTATTTCAAGGCTATTTCTGCATATACTGCGAAAAAAGAGATTTTTTGTCCTGTTTTGGTGTAATATGTTGCAGAAATATTCTTTTGTAGCTAATACACCGGTATATGTGCAGGTTACTTACTCGTTAGGCAGAAGAATAGGATGTTGTTGTCATGAAAAATATAATGAAATGAAATATACACAATACTTTTTACATACAAAACAAAGACCTGACAGAAAGTGTATTAAATACTAGTGGCTTGAGTTTACAATTAAGCATGCTTTTTGTACTGAAAAACAGTATGATGGAAGAATAAAAAAATGGGCTAAAATAAAATATTTTTCAGACACAGACACTGCATTGATCTAGTTTACAGACAAGCCAATAAAAGAAACTCTTGAAATTTCAGCGAATGTATATATTGATGTTGATAATGAAGATAATCTTGTAAGGCTGCGCTCCATAATGAAGGGTGAGCTTTGTCCGTTATCCTGCTCTAAGCGTATTTTTATAGAGGAAAATCATTAAACGATAGAAACTATAACGGCGAATAAATCCCGACATACTGTTTATTGTTTTGACACTTGCCTTTTTTATAGAGTTGACGTATAATATTATTAGATACGTCAGGAGATTAAGATGAATACAAAATTAACACTAAGAATGGAAAAGGAAATAATAGCGCAAATAAAAATGTATGCAATGGAACACGATAAAAGCTTATCTTCCCTCACTGAAACCCTATATAAAAGCATCCTTACAAAAGAAAATGAAGAGGATACTGAATTAACCCCAATCGCAAAAAAATACAAAGGAATAATAAAAAATGATGAAGTTGATACTGATATAGTAAAATTAAGCTATTTATTAGAAAAGCATCTGAAATGAAAAAAATATACATGGATTGTAATATTCTGCTAGATTGGCTAATTGATCGAACTCCGCATTCGTATTATGCAACAGAAATAATAGTCAATATCGAAAAACACAAATATGAAGGATGTGTTACAGGATTAACACTAGCAAATACTTATTATGTATTAAGGAAAGAAATAAATAAGAAAATCGCTACAGAGTTTTTAAATGATAGTAGAAAAATCTTTACAATATTGGATTTAACTAAAAATAATGTCGTTGATGCAATAGAAAATAAATATAAAGACTTTGAAGATGATTTGCATTATATGGTAGCTCGGGACAATGCCATAAAGTATATAATAATAAGAGACAAAAAAGATTTTAAAGAAGGAAATATAAAAATAATGACTGCAGAAGAATTTATAAAAAATCCATGAAAAGCAAGATAAAAAATCGCTGGAGTAGACTTCGAGACAATAGTGGTAACAGGGACTTTATGGTGATAAACTGCCACTGCCTTTGACCTCGGCGAAGCAGCTCAGCTTCGCGATGGCGCGGACGCTTTGCGCCGCGCCATCAGTGCAGCGGATTATCATCCGCAGCACCGTTAGACATATTGAAAGGGAGGAAATATGAAAGTTGAAAAAGAAAACCGTGATTATGAAAAGGAAATAAATGACTTGCTGAAATTAATAGATGAGGAAATACCTAAAGAGGTAAAAAAATCCATAGAAATTGTAATTTCAGCGCAAAAGATTCCGCAACCTCCTCAAATAAAAATCTCAAATAAAGGAGCTTTTGATGCCGACTAGAGACGAAATAGCAAAGGAAATAATTAGTTTAAAGGGCGTTGCACAAGATAAAATAAGACGTAATTACATTAAAGAACTTCAAAATTATACGAAAAGAGATACAATAATCTATGCAAGCGCCTTTACATCGAAAAAACTACCACAATTACCACCATTTTTAATGTCAATAACTAATGAAGATATACAAGGATTTATGTCAGCACTTTACGGTCTTTCTGGAGATAGTCTAGATTTAATTCTTCATAGCCCAGGAGGATCTTTAGAGGCGGCAGATCAAATTGTTCAATATCTACGAGCTAAATATATGAATATAAGAGCTATCATCCCTCAAAATGCAATGTCCGCAGCTACAATGATTGCATGTGCTTGCGATTCGATCGTGATGGGTAAACACTCAGCTATTGGACCAATTGATCCTCAAATCACCTTTCCAACTCAAAGCGGACACTTTACCGCACCAGCACAAGCCATTCTTGATGAATTTGAAAGGGCTAAGGAGGAAGTAGTCAAAGATCCCAGAACAGCACCTTTATGGGTAAGCAAAATTCAAGCCTAGCCGCAAGGATTCTTAACTATTTGCCAAAATACAATCGATTTAGCAAAAGATAAGGTTGCCGAGTGGCTTAATGCTTACATGTTTAAGGATGTTCCATTAGAGCAACAAAAGGGTAGATACATTGCTGATTGGCTCGGTGAAAATTCAGAGCACAAAACTCATGGAAGACCAATAGGGATAAATATTGCGAAGGAAAAGGGATTAATAGTCGATCCATTAGAAGAAGACCAAGAATTCCAAGAAAAAGTCCTATCTGTTTTCCATGCTACAACTGTAACATTGGAAGTAACTGACTGTATGAAATTTATAGAGAATCACGAAGGAAAAGGTTGGTTTCTTAACGTTAAGATTGAAAAAAAATAGGCATGACAGAAACATAAAACTTTTGCCTAACAAATCGCTGCACATGACCGCTATTCCGCTGCGCTTCATTGCGGCAGGTGAGCTTGGGCGTTAGATTGCTTTAGTATGATTCCCATGTGTTCTTTTAAAAGGACCAATATTACTAAAACGAGGATTCAGTCATGTTCCAACTTAATAATCTTTTAATTAGAATAAATCCAAATATTACCGCAGCAGTAATTGGTGCCTCTGCAAGCCTATTCATTCTCTTGCTCAGAGGTTTTGCCAAGTTCTTAAACGATAGATATTCACTAAACTATAAACTTAATAAAGAGTTCGCATTTGAACAAAAAAAGCGTATAAAAGAAGAAATCTCGATAAATAAAATGGCTCTTCTAAATGCTGCAGAAGAATTAAATTTCCGTCTCTGGAATTTATCGTCCAATATTGGACACAAATGGCATAATATACCTGAGCCAGAGTGGCGCAATCCCAACAATTACTACCTTCACAGCTTCGTTTATAGATTGCTCACATTCTTAAACTTAATATTTCGTACTGATAAATCAGTCTTGACTTACGATTCTACTATCTTCTCAAAGAATGACAATGACATTATTTATATAAAATACATCAAGTCCTTTAAGAACTACTTTTCTGACGTAATGATGCTAAAGGAGTTTAATTACAATCCAGAATACGCAACTCACCACTTTTTTAGAGATCGTCTAGCTGATGAAGTCAGATTCGTTTCAAGTGATAGAAATGAGATAATTTGCTATGAGGAATATTTAGATAAAGTCTCCAAAGATTACAGCCAAATCCATCAAACTATAAAATATATTACTGATATAGAACAAAAGATTGAAAATGTAAATTATAATGTAATTATGGGATTGCATATCATGCTTATGTTTTTTTTAAATAGATATGGTCATGATTATCAAAAAACAATAATACCCAAGATCAATGGTATAATAACTGATGTGTACATCAAAATGGCTAACAAGATAGGTTTCGTGGAGTATCTTGCCAGATGCAAGATACATAAAGAATTTACTCATGCCATTAAACTTCTTATACCACATAGAAGCAATAGATGTAATATTGTTAGAGATCGTTATTTCGGAATAAAGGCAATCTAACATGGCTTTTGTAGCAGCCGCCTTCTCGTCGCTTCGCTCCTGCGAGGGCGCAGCTTAAAAGATTGTTAGAACGACTTCAGAGAGGGTTTGAGTAGTGCTCGGAGGATATTCTAACTATGTTGCTAAGTGAATACTTCGATTCCAATGTTTTCGAATTCCCTGGTGATTGTGGTCAAAGTGACATACGTGATTATCTTGGAAATAAATACGACCTGTACCACAGGTACCTATCGTCAATCCAGAATCCGGATGAGAACATTAGAAGAATACTTTCGGAGCAAGAAAAGATTACAGCTACATCTGAATTAGTGATCATGGCTCTTGATAGCTATTTCCTCGGTCATCCGAGCAAAGCATTCAATCACATTGGCAAAGCGATAAGCAAAGTAAGAAAGTTTTTCTTGGGATTGTCGAGTAAATCTGAAACCGCTGTTTGGATAAACAAACCAGGATTATACAGAATTCGAACGTCACAGTTGCATGACCTTCAAATAAAAGACCTATTTCATGTCCCTTTTGAAATGAGGTCAAAGCTTGCGACGCAGAGGTACAGTATTCCTGGCTGTCTAGCGACAATTATTCTTTCCCTCTAGCGACAATTATTCTTTCCCTCTAGCGACAATTATAATTCCCGTTTTTT
>JAUWZD010000008.1 GCA_030615505.1 Spirochaetales bacterium
TCTCCGGCTGTCTCTTCCTCTGTCTTCTTCCTGAGCGAAAACATATCTTTTCTACGGGAAAATAAGAATTTACTCTCAGCCTGCCTGTAAAGCCTTTCAAACTCCCTTTCCACATTTCTCTTATAACTCGCAAGCGAAGCAAACAGCTTGCCTTCCACAGTGCCCTTAACTTCCCCTTCAAGCCTGTCAAGAAGCTCTTCATAAACTATTAATGCATCTGTTTCCCAGTTTGAAACCAATATCTCTATTTTATCTTCTAAAAGAGCATCCCACGCTTCTCTGTGTTCATCCAGATCAGCCATCCCCTTGAGCATGGGGTCTCCGGCTGAGTCAAATAGAATATTCCCAGAACCATCCGTTTCAAAAAGGTACTCAAGATTGGCATTTTTTATCTCGGATAAAAAGCTCAAAACATCAACAAGGGGTAAGGTTCTCTCAAACTTCTCTTCTGTCCATTCGGCAAGCCTTTCCTTTAAAAGTTCCTCATACTCATCCTTTTCCCACTCCGGCGCTGCTGCAAGGCCCAGGTTGGCTACACTTAGCCATGCCTCAAGCGTTTCCTCCCTGTCAGCACGGTTAAAATACACTAAAAGGCTTTCTCTACCAGCCGCTTGAGTTTCAAGACCTTCCTGTGCGCTTATGCCGGCAATAATAGAAAAGAACAGGAGTATAGAGAGATACCTTCTAAACATGAGCCGCCCCTCTTATGAATTAATTATTACATAGTTTGATATAAATCAAGCTGTTTGTCAAATAATTTTGATAGTTTATTGACAAATTTATTTTACCAAATATACTGTATCAAATAATTTTTGCACTGCAGTATATATGAAACAAATCCTTCTAATGATTATGCTGATTCTCATCTTCTCTTGTTCAGAGCAAAAAATAACTCATGAGCTTTTAACACAATATGCTGAAGCGAAAACCCTATATATTAAAGGAAATCTTGACGAAGCTCTTCCACTATTTCTGGCAATAAGAGATAAGGCGCCTGAGTTCTCAAGCAATTCCTTTATGTTGGGAAAACTCTATTTTTTTAAAAAAAATCATGAAGAGGCTGAAAAAACCTGGCTTGAAACGCTTGAGCAAAATCCGAAGCATATAGATACAGTTAAGTGGCTTTCCAGACTCTACCTGATTCAGAATAAAGCAGAAGAAGCAGAAAGCTTAGTTGTCAAGGCCTTAAAAAACAGTTCCGAAGACCCGGAACTCCTGATCCTTCTGGGGAAAATAAAACGAGAGCAGAAGGATTTCAGCTTAGCAAATGAATTTTATATTAAGGCTCAATTTTTTAAAGAAAAACTCGCAGAAGCTTATATCGATTTAGCAGAAATATATGGGAAATTCGGTCTTGCTGGTAAGGCAGAACAAGAACTTGAAAAGGCATTATTTCTTCTTGGTGAAGAGAGCAGCCTGTATAAATCGATAGAATCTATTCTTGCCGGGTTAAAAGAGGAGACAAAACGGTGAAATATACCTTTATTCTTGTTTTAACAATCCTTCTATCATCATGCATACTGTTCAAAAGCTCCAGGGTAGAAGATGTTTTTTATAATAAGAGCTATAGCAATGGAATATTAAACAGCAATATTATAATTCAAAATCTTACAGTCCAGAAAGATCTTGATCATGGAACTGTCAAAGCAAATGCCCAGTATATTCTTGGCCTGCTATCGGCTAAATATAATGAGGATTTAACTCAAAAAGCTTCCACCCTTTTTGCCCATATAATAATAAAAGAAGCCCCATTTATAAAAAATTATGAAACCCTCAACTCAGTCGCTTTGGAGATTAAACTGACAGAAGATCAGGATAAAAAACCTGTGTTTATTTACCTATTAAGTGATGAAACCAAAAATACTATCTCCTCCTATAAATACCTCTATGAGATACTTGAAAGGCCATTCAAACAAATATACAAATGAAAGGTTTTACAGCAGGTTTCTTTATCCTCTTTCTTGGATTATCGCCCTTTCTATTAAATGGACAAAGCAGCCTTAATGTTAAACTAAAGACAATTGATCTTGAGACATCTATTTTTAGAGCGCTTTATAATAGTAGTGACATTCAGTATATGCGCTTCGAGCAAAGAATAGCTGATGAGAGAGTTAAATTGGGCTTAAGGCGATTTTTCCCTATCCTTGAACTTGGATTCACCCAGAGTGATTCTGTAACCTACGGCAGCCCGGACTCGCGAATAAAAAAGCTCTCAGTCGGCCTGGAACAACTTATCTATGATGGTGGGAAATTGGCTCAAAGTTATAAGAATCAAAAAAATGAGCTAAGGTTGAATTCATACTCATTAAACCTAAAAACAGAGGAGCTAATCTTCTCAGTGATAAATCTATACACGGAGATTCTCAGATTTCGACTGACAAAAGAGATACAGAGAGAAACCTTCCAAAATGCTCTAAAACAGCTTGAAATTGCACAAGTGGAACATAAACTGGGCATGATCACGGAACTGGACCTATTAGATATAAAATTGGCTGTTGCAGATTTTAAGATAGACCTTGAAGAGACAGAACAGGAGGAGAGACTCCTTATGTTTCAATTTGCAAGGATTCTCGGCTCTCCACCGGAGGAGACTCCACTTCCAGCGGGATACATCAACCCTGAGTATTCAGGATTCATCCAATGCGAGGATGATGATCTCTCTTCCTTATCAGATTATTATACTGAAAAAGCAAAAAAAAATAGTCTTGAGTTTATGAAAAAAAGTCTTCAAGTATTACAGAGTAGAGAGATTTTGCGTCAAGCAAAATGGAGATGGCTGCCCCAAATTAAAGCTAACTTAGATCTTAGCATGTCCGGTAACCGCTTTCCCCTTTCTGAACCAGGTTTTAGCTTTGCTTTAGAATTTGGATTCGATCTTCCCGTAACACCCATTCAAACAAGCAGCACTTTGGGCAAAAAAGATCCTACTGAGAGATCAACTGGACTAAGCGTAAGCACACAACCCATTACAAACCTTGAAGGGCTCCTCTCTAAAAGAATAGCTGAAATAAACCTATCAAAAACCTGCAGCGAGTTGGACGATTTCGAAACCGATACCCGTTTCACTATTAAAGAGAGCCTAGTAAAAATAGATAACCAAAGAGAAACACTTGCCCTTTTTAGAAAGAAGCTGAAAATCGAAAAGGCCAGGTTTAAAATCCAAAAATTAAGAATGGAATTAGGGGAGATTAAGAGAATTGACCTTTTAAACAGTCAAATTGAACTCGCTGAACACAAAATTGAAATATTGAGTAAAATTGTAGAATTGTACTCAGCTGAGATAGCTTTATTGAGAAGCAGCGGAGTATCAGGACTGAAAGATACGCACAAGCACATTGTTCTAAAAGAAGAAGTAAGCCTATGAAAAAAAATGTATGCCTTTTGCTACTATTAATTGCTTTATCATGCAAGAACGAAACAGAACAGAAAACAGAGGCAAAAAAAGAAATAATCAGTATATCGGTTGCGCAAAAAGAGATGATAAGCTCTGAGTTTCGTTCATTCGGTATGATTGTCTATTTCAATAAGGCTGATGTATTTCCAACCACAGAAGGCAATATAGAAAATATCTACGCTGAAGAGGGTATGGAGGTAGAGAAAGGGCAAATTCTGGCTAGGTTGATGCAGCAAAAACTTCTCATCAGGAAAGAAGAAGCAGAAGCTGAAATCGGATCAAAAAAAGCCCTTGTTGAGCTCTCTGAAGAAAAACTTAAGGAAGCTGTAAAAGCTATTGAAGCCAAACTTATCAATATTAATAATACAGAAGCAGAGCTTGAACAGAAAAAAGCGGAGTTTGAAAATATATCTAATATTTATGAGAACAAAAAGAAATTATTTGAAGTTGAAGGGGTTTCAAAGGAAGAACTTGAATCCATTAAAACTCAATACTTGAGTTATAAAACAAAACTCGCACAAACAGAAGGAGATTTGGAGATACGGAGAATCGGGTTTAGAGACTGTGACATCATAAAAGCTGGGTATGAAGTTCCTGAGGATTACGAAGCAAGGAAGAAAATCCAGGTAAAAATTAATACACGCATGCTTGAAGCAGACAAAAAGGTTTCTGAAGCAGAGCTGAATGCTGCTTTATCCAACTTAAGAACAATCGATCTTTTCATCTCAGAAACGATTATACGTGCTCCAATATCAGGCATCATCGGTTCCCGCTATTTGGATATGGGAGAGAAGGCCACTCCCGAAAGCCAGCTTTTTACCATATTCAACATAAAAAAAGTGTACATACAGGTTGATGTGAGTGAAAAAGATCTCTCTCAGATTAGACTTGGCCAGAAGGCGCTAATAGATATTGAGGGGGGAAAATCATATACAATCGAAGGAACAGTAAAGTTGATTTCTCCCTATATCAACCCGGAGACAAGAACGGCAAGAATTAAAATAGAAGCGGATAATACTCATAAATTGCTCTCTCCCGGGATGTTTGTACGAGTGAAAATTATAACCGGCTTACCGGAAGAGAAGATATTCATTCCGGAAGGCTCCGTGCTTACCGACCAGGAAGGTAATTTCTACCTCTTTTTAGTGAGAAATAACAGGCTGTTTAAAAAACAGGTGGAAGTGGGGACCAAACATGAAGATAGAATTATCATAGTAGATGGCATCGAAGAAGGAGATTTAATATGCTTAAATCCCTCTGTATCTTTTAAAGACGGGACAGAAGTGGAGGTAATAAAATGAAACAATTTTTTTTATGCGCCGCAGTCTTATTCATTTGCAGCTGCAAGCTGTTTTTTTTTCCGGATACCTCAGGAATTAAAACATCTCCATCCGAACGGGATCAAATTTTGGGCTTGGATGAAGAGATTTATATTGATTTTGATTTCTCTGTTGACAGGCTTTCAGTTGAAAAAATCTTTTCAGTAGAAAGCCAGGGTGGAACAGCAGGCGGCAGTATCACATGGGATGGAGACACTCTAACCTTTACGCCGGAACCGGAACTCATCTTTGGTGCACGATACGTTTTAAATTGCAAGGGCACTATACAGGATAAAGAAGGCAACAGCTATAAATTGGATATTGAAATTCCCTTTTTTTATGGAAGTGATGAGGAGCAGCAGCCCCTGGTCGTATCAGTGAGCCCTTCAAGCGGACAGAAGGTTTCAGGCACAACACCTGTAGTGATAGGTTTTTCCAAGAAGATAGATACGCTCACTTTTAAAGATGGGTTTGATCTCTCACCGGATACTGACCATGAAATTACCTGGAATCCGGCTAATACAATCGTAACGATTACTCCGGATGACCGGTGGCATAATCTCGTTTTATATACTGTAAGCCTGGATGATGCGATAAAGGATACGAAAGGTATACCACTCTCAGTGGAAGTTGAAACGAGCTTTTTAGTTGAAGATGACGCCGATATACCGATGGTAGTAAGTGCCGGTCCGGCAGAAAACGACTGGGGCCCTCCCCCATTCAACCTGATAAGCACAGATCTGAATGATATCACCTACACGGACGCTATCCGAATCACTTTCTCAGAGGCCATGGAACAGGAAAAGACCGCTCAAGCCTTTTCTCTTACACCGGGTGTTACGGGGGAGACAGTCTGGATAGACGAAGAAAATCTAGTATTTATCCCGGAAACAGGTTACGATATGAGCACGGAATATACCCTGGCTATTGAGAAAACGGCAGAAGATTTATACGGAAACCCGCTTTCAGATGACTATATTGTTCAATTTTCAACGGATCTCACCATACCGATACTGGAAGTATCCTCTATTAAGGCAATTAAAGACACAAGTACGATTGAGATGACTCCTCCCTATGATACTGCCAACCCGCAGGACTTAGATGACGGAGGCGGGATTCCTGATTATAACTATGAGTTCATATTCGAATTTTCTGAACCCTTCACCACGAGCGAGGAGAAATACCTGGTTCAAAGCAATATCAATATTTCCGTTGAGTTTGGTGATGTAAGCAGTCCCTATGCTATTGGCCACACCTGGCTGACCGATTATGAATTAAGCATCACTTTTACAGGTTTTAATTCCGCTCTGGACTTAGAGTACTATTATATGCTTGAAATAAAAGGGGGGCAAAATGGTATTAAGAACAACGAAGGGAGTTATCTTCCTGAAGACATCAGGCAGCTTCTAAGAATAAGGATAGAAGAATGAAAAAAATAATCCTTCTTATCATCGCCATACAAGTAATCCTGACAGGATGCCGTTTAATCCAGGATTTTATGAACATGAGCCCCCCGGAAATCCTCTCTTTCTCTCCGGATGACGAGTACGTAACGGCATCTGAGTTATCTGAGGTGTGCATCACATTTTCTCAAGGCATGGATAAAACAAAAACCGAAGGAGCCTTTTCCTTGACAGAAGGCTCAAGCAGCCTTGAAGGCGTGTTTTCCTGGAAAGAAAACAGACTATCCTTTGTGCCCTTTTCAGGTTTTAAAACAAACAAAACGTATACCATTCAAATTGAAACCACGGCGGAAGATCGATATGGGAACTCTTTAATGGATGAGTTCTATTTTACTTTTTTCACAGGAGAGGAAAAAAACCGCCCTAGAATTGTAGGCCATTCCCCTGCTGCCGGGGCTGTAATTGCCAACCTCTTGGAACCTGTTATTATTAATTTTTCAGAACCTGTTGACAAGGAGAGCCTTTACTCAAGCTTCAGTATATCACCCGAAGTCCAGGGAAATTTTACTTGGAATATTGATAACAGTGTGGTCACATTTACGCCTTTAGAATCCTACGTTGAGGGTGAAGAATACAGAGTGGAGATATCAACAGACCTGGAGGACCTGTCCGGCAACACTTTAGCCGAAGAATTTTCTTTCCGCTTCCAGGCGGGAGTAGAGACAGATCTCGTGATTAATTCACTAACCACTATGGCAGGCGGAACTGTCATCGAAGATACCAGCATCATAACAGTGAATACGGGAATTGAGAAAGATGAAGTGTTTCTAATGGATTTCAATATTCCGGTACCTTTTGAACAAACAACCGGTATCTTTAATATTTCCCCATCCGCTAATTATAACCTCTACTGGGCTTTAGATTACGAGTCCTGTACTGTCAGCTTTACAGAATACCTGGAATACGGCCAGGTATATGAAATAGTCATACTCGAGAATACCTACAGGATCAAGATCGATGGCCCCAATTCCTTGCCTCTTGAAGTTATTCGCCTGACGTTTTGCAATGACAAAACAGAAGTTCCACCTGTATTTACAACACTTAACCTTAATGATCCCTTCCCTGTTGTAGACTCAAGCACGTCCTGCCTGGATTTTTATATCCACCATGCAACAGGGGCAAGTTTAAACACTGGCTCCTTTATTGACGCCCTGTCCATTGATTCAGACGCTGTAAGCTTTACACTTCAAAGCATCGAAAATCCTGCAAATGCTTCAACCCCCCCACCCAATCCGCCAATTGGTGCGGATGTAACCGTTATTCGAGTAAACTGTGAAGTAAGCGAAGTTCTCCCATCCGGCCTCGTTACCATATCCCTTGATACGGATCTTAAAGATTCATTCAATAATACGCTTTTAGAAGAATATATCATGCAGGTAAATCATTGAAGCTGTTAGAAAGAGCCGCCGGACATCCCGTATCAGTAATTATGGTATATACGGGTGTATTGCTTTTTGGTCTTGTTTCCCTTTTTAAGCTGAATGTTGAGCTACTGCCCACAATCAATATCCCGGTGGCCCATGTTATAACAGAATACCCGAATATCCCCTCTTCAGAAGTGGAACAGCTTGTTACAATACCATTGGAAAATGCACTTTCATCTGTAAAAGGCGTTAAACAGCTAAACTCAATCACAAAACAGGGAATATCTTCTGTTGATTTGAGATTTGACTGGGGAAGCAATATTGACAAGGTCGCAGTTGAAATTCGAGAGAAAATTGATTCCGCTTATCCTTTTCTGCCTTATGGGATTAAAAAGCCTCTTGTTTTTACAGAGGATCTATCTGATGTGCCGGTCATTACCCTTGCCGTTTTCCCAAAAGGAAACAGCACAATAGAAGAGATTAGTGATACTGTAAAGAAGGAACTGAAGACCAGACTCCTCCAGATAAAAGGGGTTTCTGACTTGCGCATCGTAGGAGCCACAGAGCCTGAGATAAAGATCGTTGTTGATGCCTATAAGCTGTACGCGGCTAATATTCCGATTAGTCAAATCATTGAAACAGTAGGATCCTCTATCTATGAATACCCGGCAGGAAAAATCACAGAGGGTGATCTTGAGTACCTTGTTAAAGCTTCCACAGGGGTTACAAGCATAGAAGAGATTAAAAACCTGCCAATACTGACAGGCACCGGCACAGTAGGTCTTCATATATCAGATCTTGCTGCAGTCTATCCCGGCATAAAGATGAGAACATCTTTTTTTCATATGAACGGGAAAGATGCCATCGGTATATTTATAAATAAAACAGGAGACTCAGGAACTTTAAACGCCTCTGGCAATATCCTTAAAGATTTAGAGGATATTAAAGAGATATTTAGAAAAGAACTGTCCATCGAAGTAATAGAGGACAGATCAGATGAAATAAGGGCTTCAATAAAAAGCCTATTTATCGCGATTGCTCTTGGCATTATTGCCGCTTTTATAGTGCTCTTTTTTTTCTTTAAAAAAAGGGCTATACCGCTTATTACGATTATATCAGTACCAGCTTCGATGACATCCGTTTTTTTATTCATGTACATAAGCAATATTTCTTTAAACATCATCTCTCTTTCCGGTATAGCTATTGGAATCGGTATGATCGTTGATAACAGTATCGTTGTATTGGAAAATCTGCTTAAAAACAGGGCTAAAAGCCCGAAAGAGATTGCTTCAAGCACTATAGAAATGGGCTCATCAACATTTGCCTCCACAGTCACAACCCTTTTAGTCTTTCTACCTGTTCTCTTTATACCCGGTATAACAGGCGCACTCTTTAAAGAACTTGCACTTACAATCAGCTTTTTAATAGCTTCATCATTTATTATTTCCATGACACTGGCTCCGGCACTGTACAGTCTCTTCCTCGCACAATTACCACCTGAACAGGATGGAATGGCTTTTAAAAGAACTCGATTGTCTTTACGTTATCGCCGTATGCTGTGCTTCATGATAAGAAAACCTGTATTCCCTATTTTTATTTTAGTGTTAGTAGCAGGCCTCGGATCTATGCTATTTTTAGCCTTGCCTAAAGAGATAATTCCGGAAGTAGACAGGGGAAAGCTCGAAGCCATTTTTTCTTTCCGCAGAGGAATTACAGCGGAAGATTCTTCTTCCCTGACAAAAGAAATTGAGATATCGCTTTTAGAGCTTGGTGAGGCAGATATTATTTATTCTGAGGCAGGATTCGATAAGACTTCTGTGAAGGATAAGGCAAGCAGCGGGAGAGACTTAGCTACAGTCAGGACCGGGATTATTCTGAATAAAAAACGAAGCGCATCCATTTGGGAAGCAAAGTCATTAATAGCAGGACACCTGGAAAATGAAGGCGATTTTAACTTTCAGGTAAAAATACCTGATGACGTGATTAAGAAGCTTTTAAACGCTGAAGGCTCGATTCAATTTCTGCTTACAGGAACAGACAGGGAAAAACTTATTTATGATGCAGAAGCTATTGTAAAGCAGGCACGTGAAAAAAATCTGATAAGCATCGCCGATATTGATACAAAAAAAGAAAGCCCTGAGATTCACCTTAATCTAAAGAGCGATTCCCTGGCTTACAGCAGTCTGCAGCCATCAGGCATACTTAATGCCATGTCAAGTTCAATAAGAGGAACTGTTGCCACAAAACTTAAAACAGATGAAGGTGAAACAGATATCAGAGTCAGATTAAGAAAAGAGCAGACAAGCACAATAGAAAAGCTGGAAAAACTGAAAGTGAAATCTCCAAATGGATTCCTGGAAATAGGCAATCTTGGAGATTTATCAAAAGATCTTGCTTTCAGTGAAATTTTCAGAAGAAACAGAAAAATGTCTGTTGAAATTACATTCCTGCCTCAACCCGGAAGAGAGAAGATCCTGAAAAATTATCTTCTCTCCATTCAGAACGAATATAACACAACAAGTTCACAAACAGCCCTTGAACGCAGCTTTAAAGAAATCGGTATGGTTTTTATCTTAGCTGTTATTCTAATGTATTTAATTCTCGGAGCGCAATTTGAGTCGTTTACAGTACCCCTTCTACTGCTTATATCATTACCTCTATCGCTTTTTGGAAGCCTGCTCTTGCTTTTTATTACAGGAAAAAGTATCAATATCAACTCATTCTTGGGAATTCTTATTCTTCTGGGAACCACAATCAATACATCTATCATTCTGTGTGCCTCTTTCGGAAAAGGAAGTTTTCCTGAGATTATCAGCGGAAGCATCTCCAGGCTAAAGCCCATCCTGGCCACTGTTTGCACAACCATCTTTGCTCTTCTTCCTATTGCGGTGAATCCATCTGCAGAGAACACGATCCAGAGTAACACAGCAATCTCTGTAGTCGGCGGGCTTTTTTCAGGAACACTTACAACGCTTATTATCTTTCCGGTCATATATTTCTACTTAAAAAGAAAAAGCCACCATTAAAGGCGAGATAGCCCATGGCCTTTCATCAAAGCTGGACATCGAAACCTGTACGGGTTCTATTTATTCTCATAAGCTTTACAATGCTCCTTTTCCTTTACAGCAGGACAATACCTCTAGGCTATCTTCCCTCGGTCCAGAGGAAATCCATTCTTATCAGGATTGAACATAAAGGCGCTTTTGAAAATCAGATTGAAAAAGTGATTACAAACCCGGTGGAGAGAGAAATATCCAGGATACGCGGCATAAAAGAGATTTTTTCCGTATCGGAACAGGAAAAAGCTCGCATCAATATCAGCTTTTTTGCAGAAACAGACCTTGATAAAGCTTACTTAAGGGTTCGAGAGGCCGTTGATAGGGTGTATGCCGCCCTGCCGGACGGCGTACAAAGACCGATCATAGCAAAAAGTGATATCAATTCAAGGCCGGTTTTTATAGCTGCTTTTGAAAATAAAGGATATCTGGCTGAAGACTATCTAAAACGGCTATATGAAAACATAAAAGGCACAGGGGAGATCGATATAGGCGGTGGAGTTAAAATGGAGGTCCAGATATCCTTTTATCCTGACAAAACGGCACAAGCCAAAATATCTGTGCCTCAAATATTGAACAGCATCCGGGGAAACAACATTGTAGGCGGGTTTGGGCGCGAGACGGAGATCCCTCACATTATCGATGCCAGGCTTAAAAATATTGAAGAAGTAAGAGCATTACGTGTAACTCGTGACATAACCCTTGGAGAGATTGCTCAAGTCAGGCTGGAAAAAGCTAAGAAGGAAAGCATTGGACGCGTTAATGGCAAAGAAAAAATCATCGTTTATGTCCATGAGGCAGGCGACGCTAACACGGTAAATCTCTGCAGAAAGCTAAAATGTTTGACACTAAAGATCCCTGAAGGGATGATACTTTATAATTATGGAGAGAAAATTGAGAAGTCTCTTGAGGAAATTCTTATTTCGATTATTTCCGGAATTGTATTTGTAACAGCTCTCACGTTCATATTTTTAAAGAAAATATATCCGGCCCTGCTTGTCAGCCTGAACATCCCCTTTTCCGTTCTTTTTACTGCGGCATGCCTCAATTCCTTTGGATATGAATTAAACATCATGACCTTATCCGGTATTGCCATTGGTATAGGATTGGTTATTGACTCAGGTATAGTCTATGTGGAAGAGTTCTTTGCCTCTAAAGGCGATCTACAAAAAACCTTACAAGGATCATCCCATCCAATTTTATTTTCATCGTGCACAACCATAGCTGTCTTTATTCCTCTTCTTTTTGCCCAAAGGGAGCTTACTGATCAGTTCGGAGGACTGGCGATTGCGGTTTCTTCTTCTATTATAGCTTCAGCAATTTTTGTCTTTCTTTTTATGCCGGCTTTTCTTTCTTTGTTTTTTAAAAGAGATTTAAAATCAGAAAATTATCTCAAAGCAAAATCTTCTCCGCTTATATCAGGCATCCTTAAAAGAGCCTTTTTCCTTACAAGCAGATTTCGCCCTGTTTTTATTGGACTTACACTCATCCTAGTAGCTGCATCAGGATTCATTCTTCATAACCTAAGGCGACAAAATTTTAACTTAAACACAGGAAACACTGTATCTTTTAAGTTAGAGTATCCAAGCGGAACAACACTTGATCAAGTTTTTAACACGGCTTCTGAGCTTGAGGATTATATAACATCGCTCAATGGGATAAAGACAAGCGCCAGTAAATATGAAAAAGAGCGAGCCTCTTTTGATTTGACATTAAATGACAATACAGAACAAAAACCGATTATTAAAAAATTGAAAAGCCGGGAACACTACTACAAAAATATCTTTTTCTATTTTCCGGAGAAATCAGATGATGAAGATTCATTCGATGTTATTTTAACAGGAAAGGGAAACACTAAACTCCGGGAGTTGTCAAAATCCGTATCTGAAGAAATAAGGAAAGATCCTGCTGTCACAGGCATCATTTTCCACTATAAAGATGTGCTCCCTTCAAAGCAGGTAGCAATAAATCTTCACGATTCTGCAGGACTTGGAGTAAATCCGAAAGATCTATATTCACATCTATACTGGTCTCTCTCCGGCCCTGTTGCTTCAAAATGGAATCCACCCGGACAAACAGAATCCGGTAATGCATACGCCGATATAAGGCTCTTTGCTGGAAAACTTCAGACAGCAGCATTTGCTGATCTTATGAATATAAAATTTACAGGCCCGGATGGTAAGGCGGTCGAATTAAAAGACATGGCATCCTTCTCTGAAAAACAAGAGACAGGAAGGATATACCACTCAGGCCGGCAGAGAAGCGTCAGTTTTTCGGTTAGAACCAGGAAAGCGGATAAGTTTAAAATTCTACAGAGGGCAAACAGGATTATTTCTGATTTCCCATTTCCCGGAGGCTACAGAGCGGAAGCCGGCCGTACAGAAAAAGAAGAAGAGAGACTTAAAGTTTCTTCGGCAGTCAGTCTCTCTTTGTCAATATTGCTTATCCTGATCATATTGGTTTTTCAATTTGAAGGAATAAGAATACCCCTTATTATAATGTCTCAAATACCCTTATCATTTATCCTGCCGGTTCTACTTTTAAAAATATTAAATCTTTCCCTTTCAATGCCCGTTATGATTGGGCTTATTCTTACAGCTGGAATATCTGTAAACAACTGCATCTTAGTTTTTGACCGCCTAAAAGGCCGCATATTAAGTGGTATATCTGTATATACAGCACTCGAGGCTAAATTTAAAGCCATGCTGATAGCCTCACTTACAACAGTCATGAGCGTACTGCCTCTTTTTTTCGTTGGTAGAATCGGAGCGGGTGTTCTTGCTCCGCTGTCACTCACTATATCCGCAGGTATTACCGGATCTGTTATTTTTCTGCTGATTAGCCTGCCTGTTCTGTTCAAATAAGCCGCTTAAGTTGCTTCAATCCCAAGTATACTATCAAGGCGCTCTTTCAGCCTGCCTGAGGCATTATCGCGTTTCGCTTCAAGATATGCCCTTACTATCTCGTTTTTTTTTGCCTCTTGTAACATCAACACAGCGGCCATCTGATAAACATTATCAGGAGTAGAGAGGAGGTCCATAACCGGATCCAGGATATTTACAATTCCTGTCGAAAGTCTTCTATAAATGGCATCTAACTCATGTCCTAAGAGGATCTTTTCTCCGTCACTCTTCGATAGTCCTAACAGCCTTCCCAGTTCTATTCTTGTCTCTTCAGCATACAGGGTTCCCGGGGCCAGTAAGATGCATTTCTCAAGCACATTTCGGGCCGTGCCAATATTATAATTCCCCTCACTTTTTTTCATCCCCTGCCAGAGGTGATAATAATAGGCGGGAAGCCCGCGGAAAGATGCTTCTAAATCTATATAAAACTTTAAATCATCTATCCCTGCATTGCCCTGCTCAAGACTCGATGAAAGGACCAAATACCTGTGGAATTCCATATCTTCATCGAATTTAAAGCTCGTTAAAAGGCTGTTTGCTTCTACCCAGATCCCGGAGACATAGGCTTTAAGCCCTCTTATTAGAGACTTTCCCTGCTTTCGTGGATTCCAGGAGGTATCTGAAAGCTTTTCTTCAAGACAAATGAGTCTCTCAATTTGCTGCCCGGAGGATATCAATCCATTGTATCTCTGATACTCCAGATCTTTAAAAGCAGCTAAAATTCCTTCGTTTATGCGGCCAAGCTTTTCATATATGGCCGATTCCTTTATGCCAAGATTCGTCTCATACCCGAATTTAGCCTCATATTGCTTTATCACACCGAGAACATCCTCATATTTTTCCTGCTCAAGTAACAGAACGATATAGGCATTCATATCTTCCCTGTTCATGTTATTTTTCTGCTCCTCCCAACCTTCCTGAAAAACTTTTAAGGCCTCTTCGTCCTCTCCAATTTCTAAAAGGCACTTTGCCTTTGTAAAGAGTACACCAATTTTATCTTTAATTTTAAAGCCTAACGCCTTATCAGCATACTCTAATCCTTTTTTGTACTCTTTCTTTCGATAGGAAAGCTCTGCGAGGTTTGTAAAAAGAAGGAATTTTAAATTCTTATCTTTATTCTTTCTAACGAGTTTTAGGCCCTGTTCTAAATAAGCTGACGCTTTTTGCATATCGCCGGAAGCCAGCAACATGCCTCCGATATTAACCTTTAATGCCAGCTTGTCCGGATACTGCTGATCGAGTGAGAGTAGAGAATTAAAGAGCTCAAGCCCTTTTTCATTTTTCATTGCTTCATTAAACTTATCTTCAAATTCATTATCCCCGGCTTTACATGAGATAACTAAGAATAAAATGAGGCAAATTACACATAAGTATATATGTGTCCGCATATAGGAACTCCTTTGCAAATCATACTTTTTCTGCTTTATGGAAAAAGCTAAAATTGGCTTAACTATATCATCCCTTATTTAATTAACGCAACAATTGTTGCAGTTCTTAAAGCATCGGGGCTTGAACCTTATATCATAACACTCTATGGAGCAGCAAAAGCGCTAAAAGTAAGATTAAAAAAACCAGCTCTTATTTATATATACTTCACCATGCTTTCAACATCCAGTCCAATATGTTCTGCCATCAAGTCAAAGTAATAGTCAGCATGTACGAGAAGGGCATTCACATAGAGAGCAGAAGCAGCAATAAACATATCGGAATGCGGAACTGTAATTCCATTGCTGCGTAAGGTATATGCTTTTTCAGATTAATAATCCCACAAGGATTTTGTGGATTCTATAAATACCAGATTATCCAGTCTTATTTTCAGTCTTTCATACTCGCTTTTTGTTTTGGTACCTGCAAGGAGCTCAAGCTTAATCATGCCATTTATTGCAACTTCATTTTCCTTTAGAAAACGATCGATCTTGTCCTTTATTACAGGGTTATAATCTTTTCTTAAGGAAAAAATCCAAGCTGAAGTGTCAATGAGAATCATGAATTTCCTGTATCCTCTCTATCCTTATTAAGGGATTCCAGTGTAATATCAAGATCAAATGTGCCGAGTTCTTTGCGAAGGATTTCGCGATTTTTTTTCCTGATAATTTCACGAAGTCCTTCTTCGATAACTGCCTTCTTGGTTTTTAATTGAGTAACCTGCAATGCAGTGTTTATTAGGTTATCATCTATAACTACTGTAGTTTTACTCATAAGCTTCTCCTGGTATGTATTATTCATACATACTAATGTATATAAAATAAATATGTATGTCAAAAAAGTGACACATCTCAAGGAAGTATCATTTGAGTGTGGCACTATCTATTAAGGGTCCCGGCTTGCAGTCTGAAATGGTTGAAGAAGGGAAAGCACAGGCCAGGCTTGAGAAAGAGGCCCCGAAAAAGAAGCATTATAATATTCAAATCAAGATCAAATTAAAGGATGACTGCGTTTTCAAATCGGTCAGGGCCTTTATGGTGCTAAAAAATTTGGGTGAGACCAATAAAATAGTCAATACAGACCCCGAAGTCAGAGACATAGAAGACGAGAAATTTGATCAATCGTTTACGGTTTTCTTAACCACCAAAGAGAATGAAAAAAAGATCAGAAAGGCTGTCGAATCTGTTTCTGATGTGGAAAGCGTGGTTATCAAGGCTGTCAAAGGTCTTTCAAGGTTTTAAAGATTTCTGCTTGTTTGATGTGGTTAAAAGGGTCTGGCAAACCGGCAACCCCGAGCATCCCCCTGTTTTTCAGTATAAGGATAAGAGCAAAATCGGATGGCTGGATAGTTATGTCATAAAACTGCCTTCCGGTGAAATAGTTGTTGTTTATAATGATGTTACCGATCGCAAGCAAGCAGAGGAAGAGAAAAACTCCAGGATGAAAAAAAAGAGTGTTAAAACGATCTAAAAAGAAACCTTAATTTCCTTTTCCATATTCAATAAGGATGAAAGAGAAAGTATTTTATCTACCAAAGACGGATTTAAAAACACTCCTTTGGGAACCAGCAATAATCCATTTTTTAAGGCTATTTCATCAAGCAAATACATTCCCGGTTTGAGATCCTGAATAGCCACACTATTGGATTTTTTAAACTGTATGTTCACATTTACACTCATAAGGCTGCAAAATACCCGGGCAATCTGTCCGTCATAAAATGATCCGATATTCCCTTCAATAAATTCCAGAGCCTGCCCCGGCATTTTTTTCTCTCTGAAGATTAGATTGTCATAGTCATTTGCAATTCTGACGATGCGCGCGCTCCAGGTGGAATTTTAACACTCCTTAATCCGTCTGGGAACCCTCTACCGTTAATTCTTTCATGATGGGAGCGAATAACTGCCTCGATCCTTTTTAAGTTTTTAACTGTACTGATCAACTCCTGGCCAACGAGAGGATGTTGAAGGTATATCTGTTTTTCATTTTTAGTGAAATCATTCACTTTTTTTTCAAAAAGTGCAGTTCCTGCGCCGATGAGGCCCAGATCATGAAGAAGTGCTCCATAATATATGTCTTCTTGTTCCTCCTTACTAAATTCTAATTTTTCGGTGATCAATTTTGAAAGCTCAGCAACCCGCTTCGAATGTTCGCTCAGGAATTTATGATAATGTGAGAGGATACCTGAAAGAAGATAGATAATTTCACTGAAATTTTGCTTGAGAACGCCGCTGATCTTTCTCAAATGACTAACCACTTTTTCTATTGTTCCACCCCTGAGCATATAAATCGGTTGATGTCCGGCATTAGCATACAGAAGATTATAATTGTTCAAATCCAGCAGGCAGGCTGAAAAGCAGGCGTCCAATCGTCTTCAGCGCAGGATGATTGAAGATAGATACCGCAGTCTATTTAAAGATTCAAAGGATATGATATTTACCAGAACTCCGGATGGATTGATAACTGATATCAACCAGGCGGGTGTTGAATTATTGGGCTATGCAGATAAATCAGAGATTATTAATAAAAATGTTAGAGATTTATACCAATCTTATCAGGATCTGCTGCATTTCAATCAGCAAATTGGGAAGAGAGGGTATGTGAAAGACTATGAACTCTTGTTAAAAAGAAAAGATGGTAAAGAAATATTTGTCCTTGAGACCTCTAATGCCATAAAAGATAGCAAAGGCAAAATAATTGAATCCCAGGAGGGGTTCGACAGAATTATATCTATTGTTCAGGGCTTAAAAAACTTTTCCCGGATCGATTATACAGGAAAGATCGGGGAGGATGACCTCAATAAAGCGATCGAAAATACCTTAATCGTGGCCAGGAGCGAAATCAAATACGCAGCAGGGGTAAAGAAGGATTTATCCGTATTACTGCTAATTCAAGGACAGGCAGATGATGGTCCGGGGATACCGGAGAACATGGGGGAGATTTATCCCTGAGGAGTGAGGTCGGGAAAGGTACAACGATTACAATAAAACTGCCTATCAGCTACCAGGGGAAGGGAGAAGTAGAAATGAAATGAGTCGCATAAGCTCTTCAGAAAAAACACTAAAGAGCTGCTTCTCATGCTTCTTAAGGACTAAGATCAAAATAAGAAACAGGCTCTCCATCCCGGCTGTTTGCTAATACGGCCAGACGGGTGATCATCAGGTCAGTTTTCAGGGGGTCCGCTACACCCAATCTCTCTAAGAGGCGCAGTATATTCCCGGCTCCCTTCTCGGACTGTTTATAGCGTATTTCAATCCCCCCTGGAGTACAAGAGAATGAACGGACACCTGTTAAGGCATGGCTGCCGGTGTTATTCAAAGCTTCATGCACATTTTCTATTAGGCCGGTTCCGTTTTCATCCTTTATGAGAAAATCAGAACCCCAGTAGAGGGACATAAGAGAGGCTCTCTTCCCCCCTTCCCGCCTCGGATCAAAGGGCCGTACAGCCCTGATTTTAAAGCCCTCGGGCAGAGTCCGGTCTAATCTGCGGCAGAACTCCTCTTCAGAATCATAATCCTGTACCACAATGGCGGCAATCTCCTCCTGAGAGGCAATGCCCAGGGACAGGGGATTGGCAAATTCCAATCTGGGCTTTGGATTAAAGCCTTGTGTGAATAGGGCCGAATACCCGGCGCGGAGGAAAGCCCGTTCAAAGATCTGCATCACATTCAGATGGCCCAGGAAAACAGCTCTTCCCAGCTTTGTAAAGGAAAAGAGAATTCTCTGGGCGTTCCCTGCCCATGATGGAAGCTTAAGTCCCGCCTCCTCCGCTTTCAGAGGAGCTATCCTATCCTTTACCCGCGAATCATTTCCGCATACCCCGCAGTTATGGGTACAGTCGGCAGAGCAGGCACAGGTGAGCTCCCCCTGCTGTGAAAGCTCATACTCCTGCCTTAAGTACTTCAGGGTAACCCCCAGGCTCACAGATTCCCAGGGGAGCTTCTCAGCCGGCTCCCTCTCTCTGCAGATCTCTTCCTCAACATTCCACTCAGCTTCCTTAAAAACACTTCGCCAGATATCCCACCGGATATACTCCTCCCATGCATCAAGCCTGGCGCCGCGGGTAAAGGCCCTGTGAACCAGATCCCCTGCCCTTTCGTCGCCCCGGGAGATCATGCCTTCGATCAGGGACAGGAAGGGAGAATGATAGATTATTTTAAATCCTCTGCCGCTGAGGCTGCGCTTAATGGACATGATCTTATCTAAAGCATCCCTCTCTGTAAGCTGAGGCGCCCACTGAAACGGTGTATGTGGTTTTGGAATAAAGGTCGTGATATTAACATTCAGGCTCATGCCCGTTTCACTCTTGATCCGGGTTAAAAGATCAATGATCGGACCTGTCTCATCACGATCACCAATAACCGGTAGACCTACCATAAAGTAGAATTTGGCCAGCTTCCATCCCCTTCCGTGTGCCTCCCGAAGGATCTCCACCGTCCGTTCCAGGGGAGCCAATTTATTTATACCCCTCTGCCACTCTTCAAGTGGCGTTTCCACGGCAAAGGTCAGACCGCTCTTTCTTACACTGGAAAGCTCAGAGAGGAGATTTAAGGTGAGTGAATTGATCCTTAAGGATGGAAGGGGAAAAGAAACCCTGTGCTGCTCAAACCTCCTGTTAAGCGCTCCAACCAGATCACTAATGCCCGGATAATCACCTGTGGACAGGGATGAAAGTGTAATTTCACGGTAGCCGCAGCCGAATACCAGGTCTTCCGCTTCATGAAGAACGGCCTCGGGCTGTTTCAGTCGAAAAGGCCGGTAAAAAATGCCGGCAAGGCAGAACCTGCAGCCATTAGGGCAGCCCCGCATCACTTCAACTACCCCATGATCCTGCACTGTGCGAATGTTAGGAACCGGAAAGGTCGGGTTCCAGGTGCGGTTGGCTCCTTTTGAAGCGCCGGTGTTGATACATTCAGTGGATTTCGATTTTGAATCTCCAAATTCGTTCCACACGGACCTTCTTGCAGTACCTGTTTTGCTCGCTGACCAGGCGGAAGGCTCTTCGAGGAGATATGCAAGCATGTCCTGCCGGTGGGCTCCCTTCCGCTTCATCTCTGCGAGTCTTGTAAACATCCGCTTCAGCCTGCCCTCCGCCTCTCCAATAAAAGTGACATCCACAAAAGGAGCGAGGGGAACGGGATTGGTCACTGCCGGACCTCCGGCCATAATGATCGGCTCATACATTACTCTATCCAGGCAGAACAGGCTAACCCCTCCCAGATCCAGGATATTGAGCAGGTTAGTAAGAGTGAGCTCATAGCCCACGGAGAAGCCAACAATATCAAATCGATTCAGCGGTCTTCCCGTTTCCAGAGAATAGATTGGAAAGCCATGGGTTCGCAGCTCTGCCTCAAAATCCGGGGCGGGGGCGAATATCCGCTCACAGTACACCCCATCCAGTGAATTGAGCAGCCTGTATAGCAGGAGAACGGACATATTGGACATACCGATCTCGTACAGGTCCGGGTAAGAAATTGCCACGTGAAGCAGGCCCTCGCCCTCCTTGTGGACAAGACCGTACTCCCCGCCTGTATATCTTCCCGGCTTTTCCACCCTGGTGAGGATATTTTTCAAGTCTCTTAACGGATCCAGATGCTCTTTCATAAGTTATCGCAATCAGAAAGCTGCCGGTCCAGGAGAAACAGGCGGAATTAATGCCTGTAGCGCCGCATATAAATATTCAGAAGCAAGCCGATTCCTATCAGGGCCGTCCAGAGTGATGATCCGCCGTAAGAGAGAAAGAATAGAGGTATTCCGGTAATAGGCATTATGCCCATAGCCATGCCTATATTCACCACCACATGAAAGAATATCATGCCCACGATCCCTGAGCCAATATAGAGAGCGTAGTCGTCCCGTGCAGTATAGGCAATACGCATGCCCCGGATCATAATGACCAGAAATAGAAAGAATATCAGCACTCCCCCGACATATCCCCACTCTTCGGCCAGAATGGAAAAAATGAAGTCCGTACTCTGTTGGGGAAGAAAGCGGTAGTGGCTCTGAGTTCCCTGCAGGAAACCCTTACCCCAGAATCCGCCTGAGCCTACGGCCGTCATGGACTGTATGATGTTCCAGCCGGCTCCCTGTGGATCCAGCCGGGGATCTAAAAAAATTATCAGGCGCATGATCTGGTAGTCTTTAAGCACCCTGGCAGCCAGGAGAGCTCCCACAGTACTGACAAGTAAGAGCAAGGAGAAGTAGTGAATCCAGTAGAAATAGCGGCGCTTGAATCCGAAGGTGCCCCATGCAGATAAAAGGGTCATAAGCAGTAGAGCCAATATGTAGTATTTTAAGAAATCAAGATCAGTAACCAGACCTAAAAAGTTTATCCTGCCGACCAGAATCCATTTCGCAAATGCCGGAAGTGTGCTGAAAACTACTATCAGAAAGCCCGCTGCGGCGATAAAAAAGATGTGCATTAACCTTGCTCCAGCCATAAACGTCATGACCAGAAAAATGGGGATATACACTAAGGCGGTTCCCATATCCGGTTGAAGCAGGATAAGGCCCATGGGAAGAAGCACAATCCCGAATCCCAGCAGAAAGCGGGGAAGCTCCCGTATACCCCTGCCGATCCCGGAGAGATATGAACCCAGGAAGAGAATAGTGATGATTTTGGCAAATTCTGAGGGTTGTATGCCAACCTCCCGGAAACCCAGCCAGGATCGTGCCCCATGCACCTCCCGCCCAAATAAGGCTGTAATGATCAAAAGGAGGATACTAAACCCATACAGGTAAACAGACAATCCTCTAAGCCTGGTATAATTTATGAGAATAACCACGGCCATCAGGATAAGCCCCGTACCGGCCCATACAATCTGTTTAATATACTCTGTGGAATACTGAACCCCTGTGGATGTGATCCCGCTGGAGTAGATAAACAGCACCCCAATCACTGTCAGAAGCAGGCTTGCCCCTAACAGGAGGAAGTCAAATCCGAACAGGGTAGCGCGCCTCATCGGTTAAGTCTTCCTGACTCGCTTCCCTGAACCGGTGTCTCGGACTGGTTCCTGAGCTGCTGTATGTACCACCAGGGCTTCATGGTCTCTACGGCTTCTTCATAGCTCTGATGAGCAAACAGACCCTGAAAGATCACATTGGCGGCTTTGGGGGCCCACCACTCCCACTCATTCTCGGCTTCTATCATCACCGCAACCACCACCCTCTCTTCAGGGTTATTTGTATGGTATGGGGCGTAAGCCACAAACCAGGAGTGCCACCTGTCTTCTAATCCCACCTCGCTGGTACCGGTTTTGCCGGCGATTTCAACAGCCTTTGTGGTGATCACCACCTTAGCTGTTCCCTCAGTAATAACTCCTCTCATGGCTTCCTGTAATGTCTTAAACGTATCCCTTCGAATGAAAGAGGTGTGCATCAGCTCCGGTGTGACGGCGGTAATGAGCTCGCCGGTTGCGGAGTCCCGTACCTCTTTTAATAAATGGGGGCGGTAAACCCTGCCATTATTCACAGCCATGGCCACTAAGTTGGCCATCTGGATGGGGGATACGGTGAGAAAGCCCTGACCGATAGAGAGATTCAGGGTATCGCCTCCCAGCCATTTCATATGATGAATATTCTCCTTCCACTCCGGTGTAGGCACGAATCCGCTTGCCTCTCCGGGAAGGTCAATACCTGTAACCCGGCCAAGACCGAATTCTCTGGCATATGAGGAGATCCGCTCAACCCCGAGCTCATCCCCCAGCGTATAGAAATATACATCGCAGGACTGGGCAAGGCCTGAGTACAGATCCATGTACCCGTGGCCGGTTTTACGCTGCCAGCAGTAAAAAGTTCTGTCTCCATACTCGATCTTTCCCTTGCAGAATACCTCTCGGGTAATGGGGAAAACCTCTTCTTCCACTAAGGCTGTGGACATAACGATTTTAAATGTAGAAGCAGGCGGATACACGGACTGAATGGCCCGATTGATAAAAGGAAAGCTTGGATCCAGGGAAAGCTCCCTAAATTTTTCCGAAGCCTTATCCGTAAAAAAGAGATTGAGATCAAAGTATGGGTAGGAAACTAAAGCCAGTATCTCACCGGTAGAGGGCTTAAGAACCACCGCCGAACCAATCCTTTGGCCTAAAGCCTTTTCGCAGAGAAGCTGGATCCTGCGATCAATGGTCAGTACCAGAATGTTCCCCGGTTTGGGAGGTATATCTTTCACCTGCTTCTGTTTTAAGAGCTTCTCCCGCACATCCACAATTCTATAGCGTTTCCCATCCTCACCCCGCAGCAATTGATCGTACTGTTTTTCAATCCCACTTTTTCCCAGTACCGAGCCGAAACCGTATCCCAGGTTGTAGAGCACCTGAATCTCTTCACGGGTAATATCTCCTACATATCCGATAACATGTGCCAGGGAGCCGGTTCCCAGGTAGCTGCGGATGGGCTTGTTATGCCAGCTGACTCCTTTATACTCTTCCAGGTGCTCAGCTAAATAGGCAATAGTTTCATAATGAATACCGCCCTTTACTTCTATGGGCTGATAGAGATGATAATACTTGGGAGGAACCCTCTTTTCGATCTCTTCCACAGACAAGCGCAGCACCTTAGAGAGCTTCTTAAAAATCTCATGTATCTCCTCCTTCGGAACCTCCCCGGGGATAAGGTCTACTGCAAAGGAATCTTTATTTACTACCAGTGGCAAATCATAGTTCCGGTCAAAGATCTCCCCTCTCTGGGCGGGAATAGGGATAACTCGCCTGGCTACCTCCGTTGCGTAGAGCTTGAATTCCATCCCCCTGATCACCTGAAGATAAAAAAGATGGGAGATGAGAATCAGAAAAACCCCTGAAATTAGCACTGCCAGGCCTATGGTGCGGGCCTTTAATGAGGAGAGTTTCCGTATGCCGGACAGACCTTGCGAAGTCAAAACTCCTCTCTCTCCCTGGGCTTTAAGGATTTAAAAAGATTTAAGATAGCAAAGAGAAAAGGAGCTAAAACGGCATTATAACCTATCTCAATCCATAGCCGGCCGCCGAATACTATGAAGCCTGCAGCCGGGATTGCAAAGATAGTAACCAGCAGGGATGAAATAATTCCCTTAATCAGTGTACCGACCACCACAAGAATTACAGGCATCAGGACCGGATCCACGAAAATGCTGCCCACTGTCAGGCCGTAGAGAAAGCCCAGGACGGTCCGATAAAATGCATGAAAGCCCAAAGGTGATAGACTTAAGATATCCTGAATCAGACCGGATATAAATCCGGAGGTCTGGCCGGTCATACTCCCCTTGCGAATGGATATAAAGATCAGGATAATCAGGGCAATATCCGGCTTCACACCACGAAAGGCCGCCCACTTAAGGAGGGTACTCTGAATGATTACAGCCAGACCGAGGAGCAATGTTGATACTATAACCGGTTTTGTTGCTTTAGCCATTTATTCCCCGGTATCAAGAATAAAAAGATATTCAAGACGGGAAAAATCCACAATAGGCTCGATTTCCAGCTCCAGTGAGGCCTCATAGGCTTTGGCCTGCATCTCCCGCACACGGCCAATATGAATTCCTTTGGGAAAGAGCAGACCCATTCCGGAGGTAATAACCAGATCACCGTACTGGATATCCTCAACTGCTGATTTTTTAATATAGCGCATTATCAGGCCGCCCATGTAATGCTGTCTGCCGTTCACTAATCCATCGTAGCGGGAGTTTTGGAGGCGGGCTGCCACGTAAGAGGATGGATCCGTAATGGGCTTGATGGTTGAGGTCCATAATCCTGCAAACACTATCTTTCCCACCAGTCCCTGAAGGCCTCCCTGGAAAGCCACCACGGGCATCCCCCTCTTTACCCCGTGCATTGTGCCTTTATTGACCATTAGTGTGGAAAATTCATTTCCCGGATCCCTGGCAATTACTTCGGCAGGTATCTGTTTAAATGCTAAGGCTTTTGAAAACTTAAGCTGAACTTTAAGCTGGGTATTTTCCCTGTGCAGTTCAGCCGCATCCCGGGAAATGCGTTCATGCTCTAAAAGCTTCTCCCTGGCTTCATCCAGCTCCTGCCGCAGCTTCTTAAGCTCATTGATGGAATTCCATGTATTAACAAACCATGTAGAAATACTGTGAATGCTCAACTGCAAAGTAGAGAGCAGGGACTGTCCCACCTCCCTGGGCTTTATCACCATATTTCGGTTTGAAAAGAGAATAAGGATTATACAAACTAAGAGCAGTACCGTAAAGCTGACACCGGTTTTGCGTTTTTGGATATAACTGTGTATGCCTGTCATAGAGCAATACTATCAGCTTCTAATATTATAATATTTCCTTCCCATATCCTTTATACTTTCCAAGAATTTTCCCGCTCCCTGGGCAACACAGAGCAGTGGATTCTCTGCCAGAATAACAGGAACACCAGTTTCTTTAGACACCAGCTTGGGAAATCCCTTGAGCAGTGAGCCGCCTCCGGTCATTACGATTCCCCGCTCTACAATATCTGCTGCCAGCTCCGGGGGAGTCTGTCCTAAAGACTTTTTTATCTCGTCAATGACCTGTGTGGTAGGTTCATGCAGAGCCTCACGGATTTCAACCGAATCCATCTCTAAACGCCTGGGCAGCCCGGTAATGGCATCGGTTCCTTTCAGCTCCATTTTTTCGATCTTCTTCTCGGGAGAAGCGTTACCTATGGTAATCTTTACGTTTTCCGCTGTCTGCTCGCCAATAATGAGATTGTGGATGTTCCGCACATGCTTGATCACAGCCTCATCGAACTCAACCCCCCCAATCCTTATGGCGTTGGAAACAACCACCCCTCCCAAGGATATCACGGAAATCTCGGTGGTTCCGCCGCCCACATCACAGATCATATGTCCGGCCGGCTCTAAGATGGGGATATTCGCCCCTATAGCTGCAGCCATGGTTTCTTCTATCAGATACACCTCCCGGGCTCCGGCCTGTTCAGCACTCTCCCGAACCGCTCTCTTCTCCACTTCCGTGATACAGTTGGGTATCCCGATGACAATCCTGGGCTTAACCAGCCACTTCCGGTTAATAACCCTGGAAATAAAGTAGCGGATCATCTTCTCTGTGGTCTCGAAATCCGCAATTACTCCGTCGCGCATGGGACGTATGGCGATGATATCTCCCGGGGTCTTCCAGAGCATTCTTTTAGCTTCAGTGCCTACGGCTACAACACGTTTGGTTCCTCTCTCCACAGCAACGACGGAGGGCTCTGAAAGCACGATACCCTTTCCCTTAACATGCACCAGTGTATTGCAGGTACCTAGATCAATACCTATATCCGTAGAAAAGGATTCGAACAGCTTACCAAGCCACATGAACTTCCTCCGTGTTATTTACTATTTATTTATAATACCGCAATTTGGCCCCGTAATATTCCGGGTCAATGATCAGAGTTTTTCGCCACTCAGCCCGGGCTTTAACCGAATCGTTCATACTCTGGTAAATCTCTCCCAGATAAAAGTGAGCATCTGCCGATCGCGGATCTATTTTTAAAATCTGCTGATATTCATTTTCAGCTTTAAAAAAATCCTTGTTCTCAAAGTACAACTGGCCTAAAAGAAAACGGCTTTTTTTGGTGACTGCCGGATCATCGGTTTTATTGATGGCCCGAATCAGATACTCTTCAGCCTCAGCCGTTCGCTTTAGCTCAAAGTAATTCTGTCCTACAGTCAAGAGTAGAAGATCCGTTGGATGTATCTCCACTGCCTTTATGAAGTATTCAAGCCCTTGCTCAATCATTCCAAGCTGATTGTAGGATAATCCCAGGTAATCGTAGATATCCACTCCCTCGTATCCCGCCGACAGAGCCTGTGTCAGGTATTCTATGGCCAGATCATAATAATACTTTCCTTTATGATAGTAGGCCTTACCCAGAACATAAGCGGTCTCTGATCTCCATGCTTCATCTTCTCTCAGTCTCGCCCTGCGCAGGCAAACGATCGCTTCTTCTATATTGGGAATTTTATCCTCCAGGGATATTTCTGAAGCAGATTTATAGAAATAAGAAAATCCTTTATACACTAAGGCAAAATAGTCCACAGGGTTGTTTTGCAGCGCCTCATTGCAGCGGATAATAATTTCATCGTACAGGCGATTGCTCCACAGTTCGTTTAAGGTAGCCCCCTGAACCTTTGGACGGGAGAAAAATTTCAGCCTTTCACCGCTTAACAAATACCATCCTGCTCCAAAAAGGACAAGGATACCTGCAAATATCAGGACTAAGAGCCATCCCCTTTTTTTTCTATTTCTTGATTTGTACCGGTATCTATCAACATTGATTAACATGTATAAACATTTATACCTCTATAAGCAAATCTGTAAAACTAAAAAAAGGCAGGTCGATAAGCCGGGTTCTGTCAAAGGCTTATAAGCCTAAGTGGCTGCCATCTATCTGTGCAATGCTGTTGCCAGCCTGCTTAAGCAGTCTACCCGCAGGGCTGTGGGCGAGCAACCCGCCTGCTGCTTGACTTTGCTCCTGAAGAGGTTTGCCGTGCCCTGTCCGTTGCCGGACAGGCGGTGAGCTCTTACCCCACCTTTTCACCCTTACCTTACGGCGGTATATTTTCTGTGGCACTTTCTGTCACCATAACCGCTTAACGGATACAGTGCCCGGGAATTACCCGGCATCATGCTCTACGGAGCCCGGACTTTCCTCTATCGGCCGTTCCCCCCGGGAAGAAATCCTGCCCGGGGGACCCCGACAGCGGCAGCCTGACCTGCCTATTACATTGTCGGAAGTTTATTATTCTTCCCCATCATCTTTATAATCGGATTCATCTTCGACCACTTCATCTATGGTGTTCAATTCCTCAAGACCGTCGCCCTGTTCATCCTCTCCTAAATAGAAAATGATCCGGCTGCAGTTAGGGCAGAACATAATTCCGTCACCCCGTCGAACCACATTTACATACTCAGAGGTCAGGATCATGTGACATCCGGTACAAACTCCAGCTTCAACGGGTACAATACCCAATCCTGATTTGTTTTTAATTATACGTTCGAATTTGAACAGGATTTCCTCATCCAAACCGGGAGTAATCTTTTTCTCTTCCCTTTTCAGGCTCTTAAGTTGTGTCTCCTTGGCCTTAATATCGACCTTAATTCGCTCCTGTTCCTCCTTAACCTCTTCTTCCTGCTGCTGGATCATCATTTCCTCTTTCTCAAGAGAAAGCTTCATCTCGTCCAGAAGCTCTTCTTCTTTCTGAAGATCTCTTCTTAATTCCTGTTCTTTTTCACCTGCATCCTTAATCTCTTTATCTAAAGCCTCATATTCCCGCTGAGTCTGAATAAGATCCATCTGCTTCTCAAAGCTTTCCCTTAGGCGCTCAGCTTCAATCGCTTTATTTCTTAAGTCATTTATATATCTTATTTTTTCCTCATGATCATCGCTTTTTTCCGTGTATGATTTCTTGAGCCTGTTAAGCAGCTCAACCTTGGTTGCCAGGGCCTGGGGGATCTCTTCCATTTCATTCTGTGTTTCGAATTTCCTGGAAAGAACATCCTGTAAAGCCCTAAGCTTTTCAAAGACCTTCTCCATCGTCATAGTGTCAACCCCTTAATGTTCAAGATAATCTTTAAGTCTTCGGCTGCGTTGGGGATGTCGCAGCCTGCGCAGGGCTTTAGCCTCAATCTGCCGGATGCGCTCTCTGGTTACATTGAAATAGAGCCCTACCTCCTCCAGGGTCAGGGAATAGCCATCTTCCAGACCGAACCTCATCTTAAGGACTTCCTGCTCTCTTGGCGGCAGGGTGTAAAGCACATCCTCAAGCTGCTCCTGCAGCAGCTTGAATGCTGTCTGGCTGGCCGGATTTTCTACGTCCTTGTCCTCTATAAAATCTCCCAGCAGTGAATCGTCCTCCTCACCGATGGGTGTTTCTAAAGAAATCGGTTCCCTGGCCACACTCTTAACCGATTTCACCCGCTGAGTCGTCCAGCCAAGCCTTTCAGCTATCTCTGCATCTGTGGGTTCCCTGCCCAGAACCTGCATGAGCTGTCTCGATTCCCGCACCACCTTGTTGATCTGTTCTATCATGTGCACCGGGACACGGATTGTCCGCGCCTGGTCCGAAATGGATCGGGTAATTGCCTGTCTGATCCACCAGGTCGCATAGGTTGAGAATTTATAGCCCTTACGGTACTCAAACTTTTCCACCGCTTTAATCAGGCCTATGTTCCCCTCCTGAACAAGATCAAAAAAGTGCAGTCCACGGTTTGTGTATTTCTTGGCAATACTGACCACCAGCCTGAGATTCGCTTTGATCAGCCTGTCTTTAGCGCTCTTCATCATGATGCGGCCGTGTTCAATTTCTTTAGCCATTTTAAGAATTTTATGAATTGTGTTGTGAAACTCATTCTCAAGTTTCATCAACTTCTTATCGTTAATCTGTATCTGCCGGATAAGTTCCTTGATTCGGTCGGCAGGCATTCCAAGATCCTGCTCGATCCTGTCCCTGTCGGATTTTAAAGCCAGGCTCCGGCCAAGACTGCGGAGCTCTTTATGATTGCTAATATTAAGGCGCTTTTTTATCTTCTGTCTCTCTCTTAAGATTTTCTTTATGCGGCTTGCCACCATGGCAAACTTCTCAGAGAACATATTGATCTCATCCTGGTGAAGATCAATTTTCGAAAGCCGCTTGATAAGCTCAGTTTCCTTTGCGCTGAGAACCTCATTCTTTAAGATACTTTCCCCCCGTCTTTCCACCTCCTTCTTTAATTCCATAAACTGCTTCATCTGGAAAAAATGAAAACTCAAGGGTTCCCGGTATAGTTGATTAATTCTTCTCCTCTCTGCCAGAACCTCAGAAATCTCTTTCTTGGAGAGGTTCAGCTCCTTGGGATCCAGTTTTAAGCTGGTACGTTGAGCAAGCTTGTAAAGCTCAGGAATCAGGAAACCTGCATGCTTGATGACTTTTTGGATGATACTCTCTCCATCCTCCATTTTTTTGGAAAGAATCACTTCCTGTTCCCCAGTCAGCAGATTTTCTTTGCCTATTTCCCTTAGATACAGACGAATAGGATCATCGACAGCCGTTTCCTTTTCATCATAAACCATTTTCCTTTTGCCCGGAGCAGGCTTTTCATCAACTTCAATGTCTAAATTGATTTCTTCATCCTCAAGCTTGATGTTATTCTTCTCTAAAATGGCCATAACTTCCTCGATCCGGTCCGAGTTCACGATATCATCGGGCAGGAAGTCATTGACCTCATCATAGGTTATTGTTTTTTTCTTTTTTGAGTACTCTATTAATTTAATAATGGCAGGATCATTCTTCAGATCTGTCATTCAGCATCACCTTCAATTTTTGTAGTTCTTCATCTAAGAATATTTTTTCCGCCAGAAGCTCTTTGAGTTCTTCAGGCCGGCTCCCGGCTCTTTTAGTGATTAAAGATGCAACACAGCTTCTTTTAGTCTCTAAACTGCGCTGCTTAATTCGACTTATCCCATCCCGGATCAACCTATCCTGATTAATATTGAACTCCTCAGACGATATTTTTCTTAAAAGTAATTCCTTCAAGCCGGGATCTTCAATGTGCTCAAGCAGGGATTCCAGGCTGTTTTCCTCATTTCGAAAGCACTCCTCCAGCGCAATGTATAATTCTTTTGCCCTACTATCCTCGATATCATCTTCAATAATAGTATTCCTCAACCATGAAAAATAGTCACGATTCACAGAAATGGCAAGCATTAGAAAAAGGTCGGAGGAAATTCCAATTTCCTCCTCCTGTCCTGCTTTATACTTCTTAGTTCTGTTGAACCCCCTTAAAAAATCACTTCGTACTGACTCAAAGTCTACCCCAAGTCTCTCTGCCAGAATACGGAGGTAGCCGTCTCTTTTTACCTGAGAATCTATACTTGCCAGATAGGAATCGAGAAGTTTGAATATTCCTTCTTTTCCATCCGGAGTTTGTGAATCATATTTCAAAAATGCTCTATTCAATAGAAACTGAAAACTATTTATAGGACATTTTAACTTTTTTTTCAATGTCTCCGCACCATCTTTTTCAATAATCGCAGCAGGATCCTCGCCTTCAGGGAGATCTACAACATTAACGGAAATCCCCTGCTTCTCACAGAGCCCAGCCGCCTTGAATGTAGCCTGTATCCCCGCCTCATCTCCATCAAAGATCAGCACCCCCCTCTGGGCATACCGCTTTAAGAGCCTTACCTGGCCGGCCGTTAAAGAGGTACCTAATGGGGCAACACAGTTATCGATCTGATCTGAAGCCTGGCATAAAGCCAGTACATCCATATACCCCTCCACAATGATAAACTCATCCTTGTTTCGAATATTCTTGAATACATCCGGCGGGCCGAAGAAATTCTCACCCTTCCTGAAGAATGGAGTTTCAGGGGAATTAATATACTTCGGAACTTCTCTGTCCTCACTAAGAGCCCGACCGCCAAATCCTATCACCTCTTCACGGTTGTTACGTATTGGAAAAATAATCCTATCCCTGAATAGCGAATTTAAAACCCCGCTCCTGCTGGAGAACAGGCCTGAATCTCTAAGGAACTCTTCTGAATAATTCTTCTCCTTTAAGAACATAAACAGCCACTCTCTCTCCGGCCGGGCATATCCAACCTGAAATATCTTTAAGCTATCCTGGCTTACATACCGGGACATAAGATACGCCCGTGCCTGAGCGGCGATCTTATGATTCAGCAGGATATGGTGAAAGCTCCCCGCAACACGCCTGTAAAGCTCTAAATAGGCCTCTCTCTGACTGGCGCCGTATTGAGCAGCCTGTTGATCCAGAAAGGAAAGGTCTACACCGGCCTTCTCAGCCAGAAACCGTACAGCCTCTGTAAAGGAGAGCTTTTCCGATTCCATTATGAACGTATAGATACTGCCGCCCTTGTGACAGCCGAAACAGTAATAAACCCCCTTATCCGGGGTCACGGTGAAAGATGGTGTCTTCTCCTCATGGAATGGGCACAATCCCCAGTAACGTCCCCCCTTTTTCTGAAGATGGACATACTCAGAGACTACTTCAATCATATCGAGTCGATCGGCTACTTCGGAAATGACATGATCCGGTATTCTCATTGCTTAAGAATGGCTCAACCCCCAACTCCGACCCGTTTCAGATAGTAGTATTTAGCCCAGTTATGTTCCTGGAGGTTCGCAGAGAAGTAATGCTCGCCCGTGGCAGGGTTTTTCAAAAGGAAATACCAGTAATCTGTTTCCGGGGGATGAAAAGCAGCGTTCAAAGCCACTAATCCCGGATTGGATATAGGCCCGGGCGGCAGACCGGCCCATTTATACGTGTTGTAAGGCGAACCATTTTCTTTATCTTCCAGGGTTAAATATTCAGGATGTGGTTTCTCTTCTATCTCAGTTACAATGTACTGAAGAGTGGCGCAGGATTCAAGTCCGATATTGCGCTTCAAACGGTTATAAAATACAGAAGCAATAAGTGGCGCTTCCTCAGGCCTGCGGTACTCCCTTTCTACAATAGAGGCCATAATGACCTTTTGATGAAGGATCTGTTTATCCAATTGGGTATATTCCGGGGCTATTGTCTTAAGGCGCTCAAAGAAGTTAATAACCATCTGTTCCAGCACTGCATAGGCCGGATAACCCTCAGGGAAATAATAGGTATCCGGAAACAGATAACCCTCCATGGTATCAGCAGGGATTCCGTATTCACTTAAGAGGGCTTCCGATCCGGCCGCAGTCAATACTTCGCTTTTGGTGGCTATACCCTTTTTCCCCAAATGCTCCGCCACTTTACTCAGTGTCCAACCCTCTGGAAATGTAATTCTTACCTGCTCCTGATAACCGGCTATGAGTAAGTTGTGAATGTCTACGGTTGTACTGCCGGGCATTATGCGGAAATAGCCGCTCTTGAAGTAGGTCTCGGAGTGATTAAAGCGGCTCAAAATTTTGAGGAACAGGGATGAACGGATTAATTGATCATGCTCAAGCCTACCGGCAATCGAATTAAGCGATTCTCCCTTTATGATCTTAAATACCCTTCCCACATCCGGCACTGACGGTGAAGGCGTATTCAAGTAATATAGAAATGCAGCCGTACCCAGACCGAAGAAAAAGATAAGGAAAAATATGGTAATGATAATATTCGAAATTGATACTCGCTTCATTTCTTAATCAATATAAACTCAACCCTGCGGTTCTTCCATCTGTTTTCTAGATCCCTGAAGGGCACAATCGGATGCTTTCCTCCCAGACCTGCTGTAGATATCCTGGATGCCTGCAATCCCAGTTCCACTAAAGCCGTCTTTACCGCTTCAGCCCTGGCGTTGGATAGAGGCCCCAGTTCCTTTATCTCTTCCTCAGCCGCCTTTACCGGGTCCGCCCAGGATAGATTATTGGCATGACCCTCGATCCGTATCCTGTATTTGCTGTATTTTGTAAAAATCTCGGCCAGGCGCTTTATCGTTCTGTTATTTCTGTCGATCTTCTCCCCATCCTCAACAGCGGAGAGATCCGCTGAATTTGGCGGAAATGTTATACTGGATATTCTCACTTTAAGCTTATCCCCCTCCCGGATAACCAGAACATCCACCGGAATAATTCTTTCTAAATCGGTCGAATTTCCTAAAGTATCGTTTATGCGGAAAAATACCCTGTAATCCTGAGCCGCCTGAACCAGCTCGCCGCTGTCCGAAAGACCATCCCATATAATGCGGTCCGTGGGATTTCCCCTGCCGCTGAAAGTTGTGAACAAATGGCCCACCGGATCGTTTATTTCCATTGCCCAGCCTGCGATCGGACTCAGATCCTCCACCCCAATACCAATATTGAGCTCATCATCAACACCGTCGTTGTCCGGAGAAAACGGCCTGGGAGTCAGTGTAAAATCCACCATGGGCGGCGAGATGTCCAACCGGAAGGGAGCAGTCTTTTCCTCGGGCCTGTTTCCCTTGTTATACTCAACTGTGAACAGGGCCTGATAGAATCCTTCCGGAGCCGCTCCATAGTCTCCTCTGCCGTCCCAGCTTATATTGGAAGGAATCTTGCCTACTCCGCTGAATCTCTTCTTCACACCCTGCTTGGAATGGATGAGATCCAGATGCCAGGATTTGATTCCATCTGTCATTTCCACATAGGTATTAAACTCAATTTTATCCAGGAAACCGTCATAATTCGGTGAAAACCCGTCTGCAGAGACCGTAATAAATAAGGGAGTGAGGCGGGTATCGATCTCCAATCCCCTGATCTCTTTAGACACACTGTTGCCTGCAGGGTCGATGCATCTGACCCTGTAGCTGTACAGGCCGTCGGCAATTTTATTGCCGTTTTCATCCTTTCCATCCCATTTGAAAGTGGAGGCCTGTCCCTTCCAGTAAAAGCTGCGCACCTCCTCTTCTCGGCTGTCGCGAATCTCCGCCTCCCATAGATTTTCCCGGCTTGAGCTCTGCCGAATCGTTACTTCATCACGCAGTCCGTCTCCATCCGGTGAAAAGAGGGTAAAATCCACAGAAATCTCAATTGTGGGCTCTTTAGTATCCATAATGAAGGAAGGCGTGCGCACCTCATGATGATCCCCTTTAAGATAATCCAGCTCCAGCTCCGCTACATATTCCCCATCGGGAAGGCGGCGGCCATTATCATCAAGACCGTCCCAGGCCAAAGTATCAGGAGCCCGGTTCTGCCCCCGGACATTCTTTACAACCTGCTTCGATTGATCGAGGATGCGCAGGTGGAAGGATTCTACCCCGGAAGTGACTTTTAAAGTGGAAATGAGCTTTATGCGATCTTTTACACCATCCGCATTCGGGGAAAAATAGCCTGAATCCGTTGAAATAAAAACTTCAGTCTCCTCAGTATTCACCTCAAATTGGATCTTCTTGGATTCCCCGAAATTTCCCGCCTTATCCGTGGCTCTCAGAAAATAGGAATATATTCCATCCGGCATGAGCCGGCCGTCATCAGAACGGCCTTCCCATACCATTTTCGAGTCCACCCTGCCCCGCCAGGAAAAACTTCTTACAGTCTGTCCGAAAGCATTTGTCAGAATTCCCTCCCATTCGGGTTCCACTGAACTTTCCTGATAGATGGTTACCGTATCTTTTATACCGTCTCCATTTGGAGAAAAAACGGCCAAATCCGAGCTTAAAACGGCAGATGGCGGTGTGAGATCGATAGTAAAGGAGGGAGAAAGAGCATTAGGATTATTACCGTTAACATAGAGCACTTCCAGCTCTGCATCGTATGTTCCTTCAGGCAGTTTCTTTCCCTCATTATCCGTTCCATCGAAGTCCAGGGCCTTAAAAATAGACTCAGTTCCCTTGAAGATTCTTCTGATTGTCCCCTGTTCATCACTTATGCTTAAGCTCCACTTTTCAATTCCCGAAGTTACCGGCACATCAAGTGTGAATATTAGGGTGTCTTTTACCTGATCTCCGTTAGGCGAGAAAAAAGACTCACTGATATTGATATTGATGGGCGTTGCCTGGGTACTGATTATTATATTATCAATCTGAGCTGATCCTGTATTTCCGGCCCGGTCTGTAGAAGTGATCCGATAATTGTAAACCCCATCGGGAGATAGGATCTCTCCTGAGTTCCTGCCATCCCAATCGAAGTTCTGAGGATCACTGTTTTTCCACTTAAGGCTCACTATCTCTTCCCCGTCCACGTTCTGAACCGTGCCATGCCAGAGGATTTCTTCGGAACCCTTCTGCTCAACAGGCAGTACGTCCTTGTTCCCATCGTCATTGGGAGAGAAAATCAGATAGGGGGTGTTCAGCTCAACCGAAGGCGGAGTATTATCCACTATCACGCTTCCGGTGTCGCTTTTGCCCAGGTTGCCGTTATCATCCCAGGCTTCCACCTGAAATGTATAATTCCCATCCGGTGCTACACTCCCTTTATCCGTACGACCATCCCATCGAAGCTGTTCCGGAATAGTTATTCCTTTTTTAACATAGAGAAGCCGATCTACAATATTTTTTACCGTAACATTCTCCGGACGCTCATCCTTATTTACAATCTCCCGTACCTTCACACCCTGGCTGTCATATACAATGAAACGATAGCCCTTGATAAAGCGCTCATCCGTTATCTGTACAGATTTATTCAGATCATCCTGAACCCCATCCAGATTGGGAGAGATATTCTCTGTAGCAGTGTCAATATTAATAACCGGCGGATCTTTATCGACCACCCCTATATGTACATTCACTCCGGCACCAACTGCCCAGATATCGTTCTGCAGAGGTGCAGCAGAAACGCTGGTTTTAACCTCGCTTCGATCCTGGCGGATCGAGGTGGCGAACCTCAGAGCCAGACCAAAAGATACCGGAAGGTTCCTCGATGTTTCTTTCAGGAACTCATGAGCATCGAAGAAAGCCCCGGCCTGGACAAATAGAAAATCCTTAAAGGTCAGTTCGGTTCCTAAGGAGGCCTGGAGATTCTGGAAACCCGGAAAAATCAGGTCTGCGGTGAACGCCAGGTCAAAAGCCTTTGAATCTATCAGTCCGAAATAGGCTCCGATGGATGGAGTAAAGGGCGCCGGGTAGGCGGTCCTTCCTTCAACCGGGGCAAAACCCTTGCCCAGACCCTTAATGGCTACGCCCCAGCGGAAGTCTTTAAAGAATCCCAGTTCTCCGGGCAGATGAACAAACCCAAGATCCAGTCCCAAACCCCAATCACTACCGAACATGGCACCTAAACCCGCGCCTACTAATAGCCTGGGAAATAGGTCTTTGGCAAAGGATACATTGAGTCCTCCGAAAGTACCCAGTTCCACACTGTCAAAGGGCGTAGAGACGAATCGGGCGCTGCTGCTGAATACACCGGCCCGGGTCGGCAGTGTTAAGCCTGTATTAATAACGTGGCCGAATCCACTGTCCTCGTCCGAACCTACTAATCCGATGTAGCTTAAGTCCAGGGTTACCCGCTGTCTGGCCCCTGATGCGGCCGGATTCAGCACATCCCCGGCAGGGGACAGCGTGGATACAGTTTTTGAACCCCCGGCCAGAAAAGAGGGAGAGTACAGATCATAAAGACTGCTGATTCCCGGCGGAGGGTCATACTCCGAAAAAACGGGAAATATAATAAACAGAACAAGAAAGCTGATCAATCCTGAAATAACATACTTCTTTTTCATTGTTTTCTTCCTTTTAAGCTAACGGATCTGTTTTCGTCATATCCATATAAATTTAGCCCTCTTACCGGCCAAATTCAATTCTTTTATTGTAAAGTTCATTCAAACCCTCAAATTTTTCGATTGATAACTCTTCATACAGCCTCTTCTCAACACGAGAAAGCAATCGAAGCCGTATCGGGTCCAGTTTATCTTCATCTACTTTTAAAAGAAGATAAAGAGAAATCGTCTCCACCGGGTTGAGTGTGAAGGGATTCTTGGAATTAGAGTTCAAGCTCCAGTCCTTCTACAGCTAAAATCACCTTAAACTTCTTGTTCTCAATGCGAGCCCTATACCATTCAGCGGAATTCAAAATCCCGTAAATTTTCCGATCATCGTAGAGCGGCTCATGATGGAATAAGGCCAGAGTCTTAATCCCCCATTCTGCCGCGAAATCTATGGCCATGCTGTATGAAGTATGCCCCCAGTCATACTTTTCGATAGCTTCACCCAGGGTATACTGAGAATCAAGAATCAACAGATCAGTACCTGCAAAAAACCGCCGGTTTCCCTCGGTTCTCTTGAAGTCAGCAGTAGTGATCTCAGAATCTGTGGCAAAGATCATACTTTTGTTATCTTCACTGATCTTGTAAGCCACACACTTCCCGGGATGCTTCATCTCTTTCCATGCTATATGTGCCTTTCCAAGTTTCACCCCGCTGTTTTTAAGCCGCATAAAGCGCAGATCCGCATTAAAGACCTCCATTCCCACCGGGAAATAGGGGTGCTTCATCTGATTCCTTAGGACTTCTTCCAGATTTTCCCGGGGACTGTAGAAGAAGAGTGTATTTCCCTTTTTGTACACAATAGGAATAAAAAAGGGCAGACCCTGAAGATGATCCCAGTGAAAATGGGTAAAAAAGATATGAAACTCCCTGATTCCATCATTCTTCCTGGCCAGGGAAGCTCCCAGCTCCCGGATTCCTGACCCCGTATCAATAATAATCAGCCTATTCTCTGAGGTTCGTATCTCAATACAGGTTGTGTTTCCACCTACTGTACCGAACAGATAGGGGGGAAGATCGGCTAAAAAAGCCTCTCTGGTTTCAGGGCTTTTAAGGTCACTTGCTTTTATGCGCATCACAATGGCCGCTATGCGGCTCTTGAGCTGTTCTGCAGTAATAGGAGTGGGAATTGAACCCCGGGTTCCCCAAAATTTTACTTTCATAGCAGCATTATATCCTCAGGCTCAGGGTATTTGGCTCTATCAAGCATTTTAAGCCAATGCTCAATCCTTCTTTTGGAGTGCGGGCTCCCCTTGCCCATTCCCGGGCAGGAACTTTTAAGCTTGTTCCAGCCTTCCTGAGAGGCCAGATTTGAGCTCCAGAAGGGAAAACTGCGGCATTGGACCGGCCTCTGTTTGTATACGGTGCATCCTCCATTCTCCCAGAAGATACAGTCACAGTTTCCCTTTTCTATAAGACTGATTTGCTTAATACCATTGATATTGACCTCACGGCAGTAGATTTCCATGAATTCCTCTCCGGACAGTCCCGTGGCTTTTAGGAGATTCTTCACATCCATTAAACTTAGCAATACAAATCCCGGAGTAAATCGGCAGCAGGCGGAACAGCGGGTACATTCAAAACGCAGTCCCTCTTTGTAGAAACAATCGGCCATATACTTTTTAATCCTTAAGCTAATAAAAAAGCCTCCTCCGCTCGGAGAAGGCTCTTTGGGGAGAGAAGGATTCGAACCTTCGAAGGCTGAGCCAACAGATTTACAGTCTGCCCCCTTTGGCCGCTCGGGAACCTCCCCACATTGTGCTCGTGTCGTTCAGTAAGCAAAACCCTAACAATAAGGTCCTATTTTGTCAAGGCACCCGAGCCACCTGCCCGATTCGAACGGGCGACCCCGAGATTACAAGTCACGTGCTCTACCAGCTGAGCTAAGGTGGCTTTAGATCAGGCAGCTTTAGATTATTAAAAGAATAACGGAAAGTCAACCGTAAGGACCTCAGTGTAATCTCTAAATACTGCAACGGTATGCTCAAACTGGGCTGCTTTTGAACCGTCTGCAGTCATCATAGTCCATCCGTCAGCACCGGTCCTTATCCCTCCGCTTCCCAGGCTTACAGCGGGTTCTACGGTGATCACCATACCGGGCGCAATCCGTATTCCCTCTCCCTCCTTTCCCACATGAGGAACATCGGGTTCCTCATGCAGGGACTGCCCGATGCCATGCCCCACAAATTCCTCTATCACCGTACAGCCGGAATATTTTGCAGAGCGGAGCACTGCAGCCCCTATATCCCCTATACGCTCACCGGTTCTTACTGCGTGCACGCCGGCTAATACCGCTTTCCGGGCCGCATTATACAGTTGAAGAGAGTCTGAGCTGCCATGTCCAACTACATAACTCCACGCTGCATCTCCATACCAGCCGCTGACAGAAACAGCGACATCCACGGTCAGAATATCCCCCACTTTCAACCGGTATCCTGATGGAATCCCATGGGCCACTACCTGATTTATCGATGTGCAGATTGCTCCGGGAAAATGATTCTCCACTGCTGAAACCGCACCTCTTTTGCGTATAAAGTCTGAAGCAATACGCTCCAGCTCAACTGTGCTGATCCCTGGTTTTATATAATTGTACAGATGCGCCAGGGTCTCTGAAGCGATACGGCAGCTTATTCTTATTGAGTCTACATCCCGGGAAGTTTTAAGGGGAATAAAGCGCTCCATCAATCAGGTATCCCCATAATAGAGAGAGAGATAATTTCTCATGACCTTATCCCAGGTATAATGCTCAATAATTTCGTAAAAAGCCTGCCTGCGCATTTTATCAAGATATTCCGGATTGTTACGATAATCCTCCATGCAGTGTACTATTGCCTCTGTCAGGGCTGAGGTTGAGTGCTCCTTATAGCTGTAACCATTGTAGCCATCCCGCACCTTAATCAATCCTCCCACTCCGTGTACTACGGGAAGGTTTCCCATCATCTGGGCGAAAAAATCCGTTAATCCGCAGGGCTCGTAAAGTGATGGTATGAGAAAGAAATCACCGCCGGCATAGATCATCTTAGCTAAAGCGGAATTATAGCCGATCAGCACGCAGAGCTTCCCCCGTGACGGAGCCTCCCTGCATAATGTGATCAGACTGCGCTCAATAGCTTTTTCACCCTGTCCCAGGATTAGAAAACGTGCCTCCACTCCTCGCAGCAGCAGTTCCGATATGGCTTGAGTCAGGATATCAACACCCTTCTGGCCTGTGAGTCTGCCTACAAAAGTAAAAAAAGGCACTTTGAACCCGCCTGATAGTGAGCCGAAACAGGACAGCCCCGCCAGTTTACAACACATGCCCTGTCTCCCCCGCCTGTCCTCCCTGCCATGTCTGTCATGCCCGCTTCCCTGGTGCAATCCTTCACCGGAGCCCTTATCCAGCCGCTTTAAGAGCGCATCTCTGATCCTTCCCTTTCCTTTAAGCTCTCCTCTCAAAGGATCAAACGCATACGGGATGCCGGACTTTAAAGGATCTCGAGGATCAAAGGGCCCGGGATCTATGCCATTGGTAATGCCTGTAAGTTTAAATCCCCTTTCCCGGTATGCTCTTCCGAGCCGGCCGGTAAGCTCATCCAGCCCTCCGGGTGCGGAACCGGAAAGGATCTCCCGTGCATATTCTTCGGAAACCGTATTCACTTTTGCATAGTAAGCGCCCAGGAGGAGAGGATCCACAGCCCGATTCAGGAGACCTTTTCCCAATACCTTTACATGCAGTCCGGTTAATTGCCCTGCAAAATTGATATCGTAGATCTCCTGATGATAGCCCATTCCTGCATTGTGAATGGTAATTAATGCCCGGGTTCCCTTAAAATACTCCCTGTAGCGGGGAATTTCTCTCATCATGGCCGGAAGCACGGCGCTGTGCCCGTCATGACAGTGAAATACATCAGGTCTCTCTCTTAAGCGGTAAGCCAGCTCTAAGGCTCCCCGCTGAAGAATCATATTAAGGTGGTGAGAATCCCAATGGCCGGATCCCTCCTTCATCTCCGGATTCTCAAGCTCATCCAGCTCTGTATATGTATAGACTGATCTTTTTGATCGAGTTCGGTCAGATCCAAGCAGAAATATCCGGACACCCTCCTGCATTGACTCATAAACTTCAATCTGCTCCGAAGCTGAGATTGAAGAGTAATTATGAGCCGGCAGGTCAAGTGAAATGGTTATGGGAATCTTTTGTGCTTCAAGATCCCGTATTTCGAGGAAGCCGTACAGGAGAAGAACAACCGTAGTGGGAATACCCTCCGCTGCCAGGCTCTTTGCTAACCCGGCTACTACATCCTTGATGCCGCCCGCTTCAGCTATTCCGCCGTATTCCCGGGATATATGCCAGATTCCTCTCTCTAACTGCATGGGACCCTCAATCAGTTATGTTCCCGGCAGAAGCGAATAATTAAGTGAATGAGTGTACCAGTGAAACTCATGGATGAATCCGTATTCCCGGTTCCTGCAAATCCGGTCTTAAGGCCTCGGCACCGTCAAGGTAAACGGAACATGGATATGCTTTTTTCTCAGTATTGTAGGTTAAAAGAACCCTTATTATCCCATTAAGAGAACCTTCTATATCAGCCTCCTGCACACAGAATAGCGGTACTTCCCTAAAGCCATGATTCCTCAAGCCCGCAGCCGGGTTTGCCTTGTTGAGATCTTTTGTAACCGAATAAATGACACTTATAATATCTTGCTCGGGGATTGCATTCTGTTTAAGCACTGTACTCACAAGTTTTACTGAGGCCTGAAATATTGCTTCTTCTGTATTCTCAGGCACTTTTATAGCACCCCGGACTGCTCTTATCATGCCTATTCTTCACGCTCTCTTCAAATAACGGCTCGTATAATTTTTTCCCTCTCCTCTAAGGAGAGCTCTTTTGGATTGCCGGACATGCTTGAACCGGAAGATCGCATGGCAATTTCCGCTGCCTGATGGGTTGGAATAGAGTATTCCCTCAAATTTTCCGGTAAGCCATAGAGTTTGAAGAGCTTCCCAATCTCTTCTTGAAGCCACTGCACTGCATCATATCCTTTAGGAATTCCATACCCCTGATCCTGCAGGGCCTCTCCTGCCAGGACTTCACAATCCTTCCGGATGTATTCGGCATTGGCTTTAAGAACCGGGCGTATAAAAACAGCGCAGATCAGGCCGTGCGGAATATCATAAAGCCCTCCCAGGCCGGAAGCAAAACCGTGAGCCGCGCCCAGGCCCGAATTGGCCAGGGCAAGACCGCTTATCATAGCTCCGTAGGCAGCGCCGGTTCGTGCGTTAAGGTCTTTCGGATTCTGAGGTAGATCTTTTAAGGCTTTAAGCATAAAGGGAAAGGCCCTCGTAATTAGAGAGCGTGTAATGAGTTTTGCTTTGCGGGAAACAAATGATTCGATCAACTGGGTCAAAGCGTCCATCCCGGCCGTACCGCTTATATTGAGGGGACATTCCAAGATGATCTCGGGATCTACTACAGCACAGGAGGATAAAAGACAGGGAGAGCGAAGGCTGCGCTTGAGTCCCAGGGCCTTTACTTTTATTACTGCATTTTTTGTCACCTCAGCTCCGGTTCCTGATGTGGTGGGAACCGCAATCCAGGGAATTCCCGGAGCCGTAATTGCCTTCGGTTCCTGGCAGGCACCCTCTAAAAAATCATCAACTCTTTCATTCAAAGGCAATAGCCCGGATAATGCCTTGGCGGTATCAATCACCGATCCGCCGCCGACTGCCAGCATTACATCGGGCCCCTGCTCCCTAGCTTCCATCAACAGCTCTTCAAGTCCTTCACTGGTCGGCTCTCCTCCGGGACATGTAAGATGGGCATGCTTAAAATCTTTTAGAAGCGAATAGAACTCACTCTTCCATGAAGATTGGTTAAACCATCTCTTCCCGGTAATCAGGAGAACGCGGCGGCCATATTTCCCAATCATATCAGGGATCCGAGCTCTCATTCCCGGGCCAAAAATGATGGCCTCAGGCTGTTCATAGACAAATCTCTGTATCATAATGGGAACTTTCTTTAGCCAGTATAACAGCCACGGGGAAAGACTGTCAATTTAAACCCTTAAGCTCCAAGATGCTTAAGTCAATCAAGCCGTCCGGTATACTCCTTATAGCTGAAACCAGGCTGAGAGGAATTTAAAGGCAAGTAATAAAAAATAGCAGAACACAACGGAGGTAAAGGTAAGTATAAGTTTTAAAACCTGCTTTTTTTTCTGCTGCATAATGAAAATTAATGCGATATGAAACATTCCGAAAACAACCTCTAAAAGCAGACTGATTTCCAGCAAATCAAGAAGTAAAATATGGCTGGAGTCAAGAAACTCTTGAAAATTCCCCAAAAGGTAGAGGGAGAGCAGTATGAGTGATTGAATAAAGAAAAAAATCGTACCCCTGCTGACCAACTGATAGAGAGTGGCCAGTAGAAAAATTCTTATCATGCAGGAGAATTATACACCGTATTAATTAACTGGTCAGGTAGTGTTCTTGCAATTTAACTTAAATTACGTATTATGGAATGAGAAGAGGTAGTGATGAAAAAAATTATTATAATTCTTATTATTCTTCTACTGACCGGAGGTTGTATATTTTACTTCGGCTGGATTCAGATCCTGCTTCCTCCTGAAACCTATGCGGTTATCTTTACAAAAATGGGCGGCTATGACAGTCATGTAACGGAGCCGGGTGTCTTCACATGGCGATGGGAAAGACTTATTCCCACCAATATGACCGTATTTAAATTCGACCTGAAACCCTATACATCTGAGGTATCTTATAAAACCACTCTGCCCTCCGGCGAGCTCTATGCATCGATATTGCCCGAAAATCCCGATTTTGACTTTGAGGCCGCAGTTGCTGTGGAGTTCAGATTAAAGCCTGAGAGTCTTCCGGATATGGTTGCTAATGATAAACTAAAGCCGGAAACACTTTCTGAGTACTATGAAAAAACTGCAAAAGCACTTACACCGAAAATAATGGAGCTTTCCCTTCAAAGAGATAAACAGGGCTCCCAGGGCAGTGTCCTGCCTGATATAAAATGGGATAAAAGGCTCATTACAAAGCTTGAGGAATTTTATCCGGATATCGAGGTGCTTAGCCTCCATACCCGGGTATTGAAGATTCCGGACCTCGAACTGTACATGCTGGCTAAAGAATCCTACCTGAAGCTGCTTAAGACCCGGGAAGACTCCATGAACACTGTTGCCGCCCAGCTGGCTGTTGAGCAGGAAAGGGCAAAAGCCCAGGTACAGAGCGAGCGAGCCAGGCTTAAGCTTATTAGCGAATACGGCGAACTATTTACCAAATACCCTGTCCTCCTAAAGCTGTACTATATTCAGAAGGCTTCAGGAGCAGAAGGATTGGATATTCCGGAGCTTAAAGACTTAAAAATTCTCGAAGAATCAGAATAAACGTGAACAGAGAATATTTCTACAGTTTTGATAAGCTGGCCTATGTAAAAGGAGCTAAACCCAAAGGATGTATCCTGTGTCTGATCCGTGACCAGGACCCTAATGTTATTGACTTAAGTATTTACAGGGATGATCTGTTCATTACAGTGGTCAATTTATATCCCTATAATCCAGGCCATCTTATGGTCTTTCCGGTGCGGCACATTGAGGATATCCGGCAGTACACTTTACAGGAGGAAAAGATGCTCTCCAAACTGAAACGATACCTGCTGGATATAACGGACAATCTATTTGAGCCGATTGGCTATAATATCGGCTATAATATGGGTCAACCTGCCGGCGCCTCTATATCTCATCTGCACCTTCATATTATTCCCCGTTATCCGAGTGAACTGGGTATCTCTGATTTGATTGCCGGGAAGCGTGTTTTAGTGGAAAACCCCCGGGAAACAGCCAGGAAGTTTCGTGAAAAAATAGCTCAGGATGCTTTTTCGATAATGCGAAGCTGATCAAGAAGGTTCTGGAAATCGGCAATAATATCTGAGGCCGCCCTTAAAAGATGGGCCAGGGTCTGGTTTTTCCCCTTGTGATAATGAATGGTTTTCAGTATGGATTTGACATTCTCAATAGGGCTTGTGGAAAGCTCATCAAAGATCTTCTTAATTCCTAAAAGGTTTTCTTCTCCTCGATCAAGAAGCTCTTTAGCTTCCCTGTCTTTTTGGACAATAAAGTTATTATACATCTTCTGCTGGGTGAGATCGGTTGATATGCGGTGGCGGTAGCGTGTCAATGTTTTTCCGTCATCTTCATCCGGTGATAAGGAGCGATCAAAAAGCACAATTTTGGCCTCCAGCTCTTCTAAACCTGCTGCATGCTGCATCAGCCTGGCCTGAATTATCCGATTGTTGGAAAGCGCATAGGCATTTACTATCTGGACCACATCCTGTATATACCCTTTATACACTTTTGAAAGGTAATTGTAGAAAAGAACCATGGATTTTGTGTAGGCAAAGTAGGAAAGCCCGATTTTTCTGAAATCAAAACTCGGTTTATCATTATAGTAGAAAAGCTCCAGTAGTTGATCCGTTTTAAAGATTTCCTTGATCTTTCGATCCACCACATTTCTCTTTATTTCAGTCATTTTTTCATCAAGCTGGTCGAGGAGGGATTTCTTCATGGCGGTTGTATAGATTGATCTAATCTGTAAGCGGGGAATATTAAAAACAAGTTTGTAATAGGGATCCTTTCTGAAATACTGAACTAAATCAAGGACAGGTACTTTGTGGTCAAAATTAATAGCGGTATCAATCAGCTTGGTAAGTGCGCTGCTCAGATCAAGCACTTCATGTTCGATTTCCTGGTTATCCAATTCATCGGCTTCCTCAAGGCCTCTTCCCCGGAGGTGGAGGCAGTAGTAGGTTAAAATCTCCTCATGGCAGAACCAATCCCTGGGGAGTTTCAGGGCTAGATAGATCGCATAGTAGAGCCTTTCCAACTGATCCAGCATGAGCATGGCCGGTGCATGGTTAAAGTACGGATAATTATCCTCCAGCCTGTCTCCCAGGAAGTAATTGAAATGCCTGAAAAGAGATGAAAAGGAAAATAAAACCAGATTCTTAAGATATATAAGAGGTCTTATTCCCTCTTCCATCAGAGAAAACTGCTTATCCGGTATCTTTCTCTGATAATCATTGAATCTGCGAAGAAGCTGCCTTTTTATCTCTTCCTCATAACCGCTCCGGGCATAGATATCTTCCATTTCATCAAGTGTCATGAGATCTTTAATATCTTTCTTAGCGCCTTCATATTTTTTATTGAATAGATTGATTATAACGGAATCCCGAAAATCCGGATCCCGGTTGAAAAACTTGTAGAGTTCCTGCAGTGGAAAAACAGCAGCATAGAGATCATATACATTCTGAGCAAACTTGGATGTCAGATTCCGTGTCTCAAAACCGGAAAGGCCTGCTGTCCTCTGTTTGATTCTGCGCTTCAGATCAGCAAGTTTCATGTTTATAAAGATGTCGCGTTTGGATCTGCCGGTGAAGAAATGCTTCAGCCAGAGAATGAATAGACCCCACCTGGAAATTTGAAGCATCTCTTCTGAAATGAGGCGTTCCCGCTCATCTTTATTGAGTTCGACCCGGATAATTTCCTCTCTCTCTTCCCTTGCTCTATTCTTTGAGATCTTGGCCAGCAGCTCCTTACGTTCCTTCTCAGGAAGTTCGGAAGACAGTTCTTCAAGCTTTGTTTTTTCAAGCATCCTGAAGCTCCGGTAAGGTTCGAATCATCAATATTTTCCCATGTCCAACACAAACCCGCCCCTGATCGGCAGTAATAATATTGCTGATGCCTGCCTCCCCCCTCTTCCAGCATAATCCGTCTAAAGACCATTTCAGGCCCTCAGAGTGCATGTCTCCCGCTTCATCTCCTAAAGGGAAAAACGAAACCGTCTGGCCCTTCCAGTTTTCAAATTCCATCTCGCTGTTAATCACCTGTATGTGTTCACGCGCCGTGAACCATGCATAAGGATAGTAGTCTCGCTCAAACAAGCAGATAATGCCCAGCAAATGATCCAGGCGCCCGCCGCCTCCACCCATTAAAATAACCCTTTTGAAACCCATCTCCTTAAACATGTTTAATCCAATTTCCAGATCCGTTTCATCCTTATCTTCAGGGAATTTCTTAAGCTTCTCAGGAGACAGAGACTTAAAGCGTTTGCTTTTAGCAATTGAGTCCAGATCACCCACTAACAGATCCGGTTCGAGGTTCAGCCTGCAGGCCAGATCAAAACCGGAATTTGCCGCAATAATATAACGCACGGAATCCAAAACTCTTTCAATATACTGAATTGTTGGTCCCTCACCGCCGATCAATAGGAGCCCATTCTCTTTTACACTCATATATGCGAAATTTTATACCCTTTTATGATAACTTTCAATATAAAAACGGAGCTTAAAAATAAACAGCTTTCATTTTTTTTTGAAATACCGAGGATAAAAACAGGCACAGCGGACAAGGATGTCCGTAATAAACAATCAAGGAGGATTGTATGATCATCAATCACAACATGAGTGCCATCTTTGCTCACCGTCAGCATAAGTTTAACAGTCGCGCTATAGACAAGGACATGGAAAAGCTGTCCTCCGGTATGCGGATCAACCGTGCCGGGGATGACGCCTCCGGTCTGGCGGTCTCGGAGAAGATGCGGTCACAGATCCGAGGGCTGCGCAGGGCGGAAAAGAATGCCATGGACGGCATCTCTTTCATCCAGACCACCGAAGGCTACCTGCAGGAGAGTCAGGACATACTCCAGAGGCTCAGGGAGCTCGCGGTTCAGGCATCCAACGGGATCTACTCAAACGAAGACAGGATGCAGATCCAGGTCGAGGTATCCCAGCTCATCGATGAGGTTAACCGCATCGCATCACATGCCCAGTTCAACAGCATGAACCTGCTGACCGGCCGATTTGCCCGCTTTACCGGCGAAAACGTAGTTACGGCCAGTATGTGGTTTCACATCGGAGCAAATATGGATCAGAGGGAGCAGGTGTTCATCGGTACCATGACGGCTCAGGGTCTGGGACTCCAGGATGTAAACGGACCTCCCCATACCGCTACATTCATCTCACTTTCATCGCCTGACAGGGCAAATATGGCCATAGGTATGATCGATGAAGCTCTCATGAAGATCAATAAGCAGCGAGCTGATCTGGGAGCCTATCAGAATCGTCTTGACATGGCCACCCATGGTCTGGCCGTTGGTGCTGAAAATCTCCAGGCATCAGAGTCCCTAATCAGGGATACGGATATGGCTGAACAGATGGTAGAATTTGTCAAGAACCAGATTCTGATACAGTCTTCTACCGCCATGCTGGCTCAGGCAAATACCAAACCTCAAACTGTACTTCAACTGCTCCAGTAATCCGTCAACATCGGCGTGCAATAAAAAAGCCCCTTGCCAGGGGCTTTTTTAAAAAAAGGCGCGGGGTCCTGCAGAAACCCCAACTGCTTAGGAATATTTACATATTATACCTGCAAATTGACGATCTTGTACATTAAGCATCAAACCTGTTATATAATCACTATTGTAACAGACCGCTTAATATTATTCAATATATGTTCTTATGAGGTTTGCCTCAACCTTTCGGTCGCCCAACAGTAAGCTCTTTTTCAATGTCACAGGTTTACCTTTGAATGACAGATTATACTCAGAGAACGTATCCTTCGCTTCCTCGTAGCGGTCATCAATCCTAAGAGCAACCTTACCTTCATCATCTAAATAATAGATTAAATCACCTATGTAAATAAAAGCATCCTCCTCTAGGAAATCTATTTGCATCTCGGTGATCAGATAAAGCATCGTATCTTCGGATGACTTTTGCTCAGTAACGATTTGCACTGCAGTCCAATAGAGTTTCTCTCTTGGAATCGCCACTGCGAAATACTCATTCCATCTACCTGAAAATACGGCTGCAGCATCTTTCTGTAGATTTGTTAGATCCATCTCTGGTCCATACCGTTCGCGGGTCAATACATTACCATACCGGCTCTCTGCCATACCGCTGAAAATCTTGCCTGTCCCCTTAAAACTTTGCTCTATAGGTATGTCGATAACTATATTTCCTACAATAGCCAATTTATCCGACTCAATTTCCTGATCGAGCTTTACTGTCTTTGCCATAGGCATGAATAGCGCACAGCCTGATAGACCAAGAATCAGCATGAATAAAATACGCAGAATAATACATAAACTAGTTTTCATTGAGTTCCTCCTGTCAGCGACGTCTGAAATATCTGATGTTATTGTCATATTCTTCTGCAAGTAAGATTCCTACTTTCTCATGCTTATTCTTCAAATGCAAACCCATGCCTAAAAACCCTGTTCCAGGTTGGGCATAAATGTCAAAGCTTGGCACCTTTTCTTCAGGAGGTGGATTAGATAAATTAATCATATAGAGAGTGGTATTGTAGCAATCGACTTCCGTATAGCTATATCCACTCTGGAATGTTTGGGTCATGCTTTCACCAACGTCGTGCAAGACAAGTATAAAGGCATATCCCTCTGAAGGCAAATCTCCGGGATTAATAATACTGAGTTCTATTTCCTGCTGAGTCATCTGTTCTGTGAATTCTTGGGTAAAGGCTTTATTGAAATGACTGAGCATCTTTTCGTTCTTCTTGTACAGCTCAGACTCTTTATCCATTTTACCTTCTTCCATCCATTGCCCAATAGTTTTTCGATTCACAGAGATGTCATTTATTTGCGCTTCTACAAAATAGGCGCTTGAAAGTTCTTTCAAAAAGGAAATATCGATGCCCTTCTCTTCAAATTCCCTCTCTAATTTCTTGCCGCCCATCGTGGCACAAGAAGCAAGTACAACAACGATTGCCAGAACGAGACATAAAATCTTTGCATACCGCATTATAAAACCTCCCTACAATATGTTTTTTTGTATTAATATTACAAAAATAAACTTATTATAAGTTTTTTTTATAATAGTACAATATATTAAATTTAATTATTGTCAAGATGATTCTCAGAAATTCCTCATTGCCAGCTTGACATTTACCTAACCTTGAGGTTTACATAGGAAATCATGATCAGAATACCCGGAGTCGTTAAATCCTTCTCCTCGGTTTTTATACGAAATAAATTCCAATGCTATTTGGTCGGTGGAGCCGTCCGGGATATAATCATGGGCAGAAAGACGAGCGATTTCGATATTGCCACCGATGCGAAGCCTGAGGAAGTTACGAGGCTATTCCATCGAGTCATTCCCACTGGTATCGAACACGGGACAGTCACTGTAATATTTAAGGGCACCACGTTTGAGGTTACAACTTTCCGGATTGAAAGCGAGTATCAGGATGGAAGAAGACCTGAATCGGTCATATTTACACCCTCGATTTTAGAAGATTTAAAGAGGAGAGATTTTACCATTAACGCTATAGCCTATGATTTAACTAAAGGTGAGCTTTTAGACCCCCATGGGGGAAGGGAGGATCTAAAAAAAGCCATCCTCAGGGCTATTGGGAACCCGGATGAACGATTCAGGGAGGATGGCCTGAGGCCGGTAAGGGCCTGCAGATTTTCCGCTCAGTTTAATTTCAAAATCGAAGAAAAGACTTTCATGGGTATCCGAAATGCACTCAATACAGTGGCCCGGGTATCTTCTGAAAGGATCCGCGATGAACTGATTCGCCTGCTTGCTTCTAAAATCCCCTCTATAGGCTTCAAATTAATGCTCCAAAGCGGGTTATTGGGATTGATTATACCGGAGCTGAATCGCTGCGTGGGGGTGCCTCAGCCGGAACTTCACTGCTTTGATGTCTTCGAACACCTCCTTTACAGCTGCGATGCCGCTCCCAGGGAAAATCTGACCGTCCGCCTTGCGGCTCTCCTGCATGATGTAGGGAAGCCCGAGGCGTTGAGTCGGGATGATCAGGGTAATCTGCACTTCTACGGGCATGAAGAGACTTCGGCTGAGATTGCAGAGAAAATCACTCAACGACTAAAATTTTCCAACCATATTGTTCAAGGAACTGCTCACCTGGTCAGGCATCATATGTTCAGCTATTCTGAAGAATGGAGCGATGCTGCAGTAAGACGATTTATTGCGCGGGTTGGCAGTGAAAATATCCCGGAGCTCTTATCATTAAGAAGAGCCGATCAAATCGGTTTTTGCAATACGAAGGAGATATCCTACACTCTAATATCTTTTGAGAAGCACCTGTACAAGATACTGGCTGAAGCTCGTGTTTTAACTCTGGGAGATCTTAAAGTTAATGGAAGAGATGTTATGGAGAGCCTTTCCATTCAACCCGGGCCGCAGGTAGGTATAATACTTAACACACTGCTTCAGAGTGTGCTGGATGATCAGAGCTTAAATCAGCGAGAGATCCTGCTGGACATGGCTAAGAAGTTCTATGAGTCGCGTTTAAAGAGCATTTAAATCTCACTCACGGTAAGCTTTTCTTTTCTTAACCACAGCTTTATAAGCAATACTGGCCGCATTCTGTTCTGCTTCCTTCTTATTCTTACCGATTCCTGGCCCGTACTTTTTTTTATTAAAGCCAACCTCTATCCAGAATGTCCTATTATGATCAGGTCCTCTTCGCTGAACTATGCGGTAGCGCGGGTAAGTTCTAAAACGTTTCTGTACAAATTCCTGTAAAAGTGTCTTATAGTCTTTTTTATGACGGTCTTCTAAAACCTTATAGATCTCCGGAATCAACAGCTTCTGGATAAAAGCCCTGGCAGCCTTAAAGCCTGAATCCAAATAATAGGCACCGAAAATAGCCTCCAGGGTATCGGCAAGCAGGGCTTTCTTGGATCTGCCTCCGGAGTATTCCTCACCCCTGCCAATTAAAATAAAATTATCAACACGCAATTGCTTCGAAATACTGGCCAGGCTGTCTTCACTCACTACAAAGGATTTAATCTTGGCCATATCTCCTTCAGGCCTATCTGTCAAGGTCAAGATCAGGTACTCGCTGACGATCATTCCCAATACAGAATCGCCAAAAAATTCTAATTTCTCATTATTATCAATTTCATCCTGTCGTTCATTAGCATAGGAGCGGTGAGAAAAAGCAAGGTTCAAGAACTCAAGGCTCTTGAACCTTATACCTGCTTGATTTTGGAATAACTGAAGCTCCTTCTTTCTCTCTGGTGAAATACCCGGAGCTCTAAAAGATAGGAATTTTGAAAACAATGTCACCGTTTATGGATTATTTTTTGTCCATTTGAGATTTAATAAACTCTATTGCATCACGCACGGTTTCAAACTCATTTGCCTTCTCATCCGGAATGGTGATTCCAAGCTCTTCCTCAATAGCATACACCAACTCATAGGTATCCAGGCTGTCGGCACCCAGATCCTGACGAAAAGAGGAATCCATATTGATTTTATCCTCTTCAATCTCCAGTCGTTCAGAAATAAGCTTCTTCATTTTTTCAAAAAGTTCATCCATAATTTCTCACCCTCCTATTAGATTGGTTTAAGCTATTTCTTCTGGCTTAAGAATTTGTTTTCCCCGATAGAATCCACACTTTGGACAGACTCTGTGAAGTATAACCCTGTTTCCACAGTTGCTGCACTCAATCAGGTTGGGCACACTCAACTTCATGTTGATTGCTTTGCGTCTTCGGCACCGTGCCTTGGATGTTTTACCTTTAGGGACTGCCATACTTCCATACCCTCACTATTGTGTACTAAGATTAGGGAAAATTACCTTATTGCAGAATGAATGTCAAGTCGGTTATCTGAGCTTTCCTGCTAAGTGGGCAGATGAGTAGAATTTAAACTCTTGATTTTTGTTCTTAGAGCATCGGCTACAACAGGAGGTACCATATCCGAGATATCTCCCCCAAACAGGGCAGCCTCCTTTACTGCCGATGACCTTAAGACGATATATTCCTGGTCGGTCGGTAAAAATACAGTCTCAATTTTTGGATTTAAAGCACGGTTCATCATGGATAATTCAAATTCATAGTCGAAATCTGTAAGTGCCCGCACACCTCTTAATATGATATTAACATCTATTTTTTCGGCAAAATCCACAATGAGCCCATGCCAGATAGTTACCTGCACATTATTCAAATCCGCCACCAGGCTAGTTATCATGTCAAATCGTTCCTGGGCTGAAAAAAAATATTTCTTTTGCGGATTGGCCGCTATAACTACCTCAATCTGGTCAAACATGCGCGCAGCTCTCTTCATCACGTTCAGATGGCCATTTGTGGGTGGATCGAATGAGCCTGGTAGAATTACTCTTTGCACTGTATTGAATGTACCTGCAAATACTTAGAGGGTCAATAAGCTGTTAATTTTAAAGATTCTAATTTATTTTGACAAAACCTTCCGAAAACTATAGAATGAAAGCAGTGAAGAAAAGCTGCTTTCTTTCTCTTAATATATCGCTCTTATTATTAGCATGTGCCGGTCATACGCCTGTAGCTGACAATACGCTTAAACAGGTCACTTTAGAAACTGTGGAAGTAACGGAGGAAAGTACTGTTCTGAATGATTTTATTGTTACTGAAGAGATTTATACAAAAACCTTTGAAGAAATCGAGACGTTTATAGAGTCTCTTAATAATATAATCAGTGAAAAGGACTATGAAACCTGGGTTACACATCTGTCCGATGATTATATTGCTAAAACCAGCGATCCGGATTATCTGAGAGATCAGTCCAGTATGCCTATTCTCAAAAAGAACAATATAAGCTTAAAAAGTTTAAAGGATTTCTTTTTCTATGTAGTTGTGCCAAGCAGGATAGAAGCCGGGCTTGACGACATTGAGTTTATCGATGAGGATCATGTAAAAGCAATTTCAATAGTTCGTAATAAACGGGGTCTTCTCTATTTGCTGGTACGGGTTGGCATTACGTGGAAAATTGGTGTTTGGTGAGCTATATTTATTATGGAGAGGGATATGAAGATAAAAGCATTTTTTTCAATCATGATTATTAGTCTGACAGGAATTTTCCTGCTGGACGCCCAGGACAGCGGCCGGGAAGTGACAGTAGAGGAACTTTATCTCAGGAATATCGAGGTCCAAATCCTCAGGGAACAGGCATACTCTGATGACCGTGAAATGAAACTCCTGGCTTTAGACGATTTTGAAGAGATGATAGGCTCAGGCAGCCATGATGCAAGAGTTGTTCAGCCTGTCTTAGAGTATTTAGCCATGGAGGGCATCGGTCGAAAGGTTCGTGAATCGAACCGGCTTATTAACTACTTTCCTGAAGTCCGCAGACGTGCAGCCAACCTGCTTGGCCGTTTGGGCGGTGAACAGGCCAAGAATACCCTGATTACCGTTTTGATTAATGATGACGAACCCATGGTCAAAGCCGAGGCTGCTTATGCCCTGGGGGTAATAGGGCTGAATGAAAATAATGACGCTGTAAATGCCTTGAATTTTACCCTCGGTAAAGAGGATCCTGACCAGCCGGACAACAATTTTGCCTATGCCATTTGTCTGGCTATAGAGAAAATAGCTGCAAAGAATAACGGTAAATTGGACCCTATTGCCTACAGGACTTTAGTCAGGATTGCCCAGGGCAGCTATATCAAGACTGTTAAGAGAAAAGCCCTGCAGTCTTTGAACGAATTGAAAAAATACGATTAAGGAGATTCCAGATCACCAATAACCTCTTCCAGCCATTGATTCTCTGCTTCCAGATGGATTACCCCTTTGCGAATGATCGCCTGCAGGTAAAAATCTATCTCATCTCTAATAGAGACTAAGGTTCTCTGAAAGTTCTCCTTCTGCATAACTGTTTTTTTCTGCTGAAGTTTTAGATATTCCAAAACTTTTTCTTTCGGAAGCTTATTGAAAAACAAAAATTTCAGAGTAAACTCATCTTTTACCTTGTAACTGGTTCGCAGTGGCTTCAACAGCCATTCATCCAGCTTCTTTCTCCCGCTTGGTGTTATGGAATATATATTTTTTTCTGCTGCTTTTTTCCCCGGTGCAGTTTTTTTAGTCACCCATTTTAACTCGGAAAGCCTCCGTAAGGTAGGATAGAGCTGCCCATAAGACACCGACCAGACATTCCCTAAAGCGCCTTCGAACTTTTGTTTAATCTCATACCCATATTTAGGGCTCTCAGTTAATAATCCCAGCAGAGCATATTTCAATGACATAATTTTATCTCCGTATTAATACTTATCTATCGTATAATCATATCACAAATAGCTCTTATTTCAAGTAAAAAATTGAAGTTAATGTAAAGTAAAATCCTCAAGCAGTCTTTTCCGCCAGTCAGGAAGTATGTCGGTGGGTTCATACTGAATGCGTTTGCGTATAAAAAAGCGCGAGGGACTGTTCGAGTTTCGCTGCTGAATAATACCGAAACTGCCCTTTCCCAGGTAACATATTTTTTCATGCAAAAGGAGGTCTGAGCTTTCCCGCAGTATTTTGAGTATACAATCAAAATGAGCCGGGTTTCCGGATTCCCGGTGAGTAATGGCGGAATATAGGTCTCTTACAGGTTTATGGCAGATGGGGCACAGGGGAATATTAGCATTACATCTGTCATCACCTCTTCTTCGGCGATTCGTAGATGAATGCATCACCGTTGTTCCTCTTTGTGCAAATTCTGTGTCAGATCCTGAGCGATTTTCATGATAGCCAGGGCAAGATATTTTTCATCATTTATCTTTCTTTTTATCTCTTCAAGCCGGCGCGGATCAGTTTTCTTGGCAATTCTAACCACCGTTTTTACACCCCATTAAATGCATTTTCAATATGTTCAAGCCTGGTAAAATGCTCATGCACGAAGATGACATCGAAGCGCATGCTGAAATCCTGGAAACAGGGATTCTTATGCACAAAATATTTAGATGTTGCCAGGATCCTTCTCTGTTTTTCCGCACCTATTGCATAACCCAGGCTCTCTACCGGTAAGCTGTCCCAACTTTTAACTTCAATAAAGATAACCTGTTTATCAATTTGAGCAATAACATCAATCTCTCCATTTTTGGAACGAAAGTTTCGTGCCAGAATTTCATAACCCTTCTCTTTCAGAAATATGACTGCTCTCTTCTCACCTAATTGTCCTTTATCCCGCTTATTCATCTTAAGACTCTTCGATCACCTTCGGATCGATAGCTTTGGCAATAAACAGATTTCTTTTTACCAAAAGGTTTATAATTTCCTGACCGGTTATCTTTGATCCATATTCATCAATGAACAATTCAATTTTAGGCCGCAGCGGCGCCTCAACATGATTTTCCACTACCCTGCCTATACTTGAGTTGTTGAGCTGTATAATACTCCCTATGGGAAACACACCCATACTCTCTAAAAAAGCCTTAAGGACCTTGGGATCAAAATGTTTTCCATTGTCACTTAAGATATTTTTCATAGCCGAATAACCGATAATTGGGTTTCTATAGGGCCTTTCACTGACCATGGCTTCATATGCATCGGCAACCGCTACAATACGTGCATAATGCGAAATATCTTCTCCGCCTAAACCCCTGGGATATCCCTTGCTATCCCAATGTTCATGATGCTGAAGCGCAACCACAGCAATATCTTCCGGATATTTCAGTTCTTTGGAGATTATTCGATAGCCCAGGATGGGATGGGTCTTAACCTGATTCAGCTCATCCGAAGCAAGTTTTCCCTCCTTCTGTAGAATTTTTTTAGAGATTCTCATCATTCCCACATCATGGAGTAGAGCGCCTGTGGCAAGCTGGAGCAGCTTGTGGCCTGCAAGTTTAATAGAGTTCCCAATTACTGATGATATGATGCTGCAGTTCACTGCGCTGGCTGAAAGTTTTCGTTCCACCCATTCTCCCATTAAAATAAGCTGAATCATTTCATTCTTACCCAGGCGCAAGATCTCAATGAGATCGGTTACTACTGCATCAATAGGATCATGACTTACCGTTGTGCCCTCAATAATGTCTAAGAATATAGAATCTACTTTTTCTACTGCAGAGCGGTAACTTTTTAAATATTTTTCTTCCCTGATCGGCAGCCAGGTTTTTGTTTTTTTGAGCTTTTTAGAAAGGTCGCCCGGCCGCTCTATAATCACTGATCCTTCAGTCTGAACCTCTTCTATCTCCCACAGGGTTAAGCGGTCAATATCCTTCTGTTTTAAAGGAACTTCAGCAGGTACTAAAATATTTTCTCCCTCAATATAGACAGGTTTATCAAACTTCATTCCAGTTTTCAAATCTGCAACTTTTATCTTCCTCATATTCCCTTCTTCACCTGCTGCTTTTAAGGTCCCTGACATAGACTAAAAGTTCAGCAATAATATAATAGAACTGCTCGGGGATCAGGGCATCTACTTTCAGCTCAATTAAAGCATCTGTTAATTCCGGTATAGCCACTATCTCTACTGCGCTCTCCCGGGCTATCTTTTTGATTCGTTTTGCTAATTCCCCCTTACCCCTGGCCAGTATAATTGGCGCCGGTAATTCTTCTGAATATTTAACAGCAACCGCTTTTTCCATTATCGAACCGTATCTACACTCCGATAGAGATAACCTTCATCAGGAAGGCTGAATCCGTCAAAATTTGAATCCTCACGTATAGTATCGTCAATTTTGACTCCGAGGTTTTGTAATTTTACTTCTAAGTCTCTTAAACCTGCACGCCCTTTGACAATTCCCTGATTACTGTTACAGAATATATTCAGTTTAAACTCCTTTTCTGCTGCGCACAAGTTAAAATACCAGATTTCCTCACGGTCCCGGTTTACAACCAGAACAAAACGCTTCGGTCTATCCTGAAAAGGATCATATTGAATGCGTATGGTTCCATATAGAACATTCCCGCCTGATGCTTCCTTACAGGAAAAACTATAAGGGATGATGATCCAATTTTCCTCATTGCCTTTCAAATGATTAAACAGCATAAGAGAATTATCCGCTTCAGATTGCCTCTCTATAAGGGAATTTTTTAATTCATCGGCAATGTCCTTCTCCTGCGCCGGAAGCTTTCTCCTTTTAAAACGACGTTCTTTCTCCGGGTTTCCCTCGCCATACCCGAGCAATTTTATGAGGTCTTCAATTCCGGTCGATGAGATATCCAGCTTTTTGTCAAGAAGAAGGGCTATCAGGCGGGAAAAACGCTTGGGATTAAGCTTCATTCTGTTCAACATCTTCTTAATCTGATGTACTGTTTTGGCATTTATGATTAAACCGCACCGAAAAAGGCCGGCAACGATCCTTTCAGAAACCTTATCAGGACTTAAGCCTTCACGGAGCAGCAGCTCATGAAGGGAATTTTCAATATCTGTCAATTTAAGTACATAGCGGTCTCCGGAGCGGGTAACCAAAGCTCGTATGCTCTTTCCGGGAACCAAATTGAGATCTGAATAAGCAGGAATGACCCGTCCCTGCAAGCCTACAGCCCACTTATTCCCAATGATTCTTTTAATAACATTAAGGATTACGATATCGCCGGATTTCAAGTTAATCTCCGGCCTGGCCTTGATCTGTATACTCAAAGGGTACAGGTGTGATATCATTTTATTTGGACTGTTTTTTCCGTATCAGTTCTGCAACCTTGGCTGATTTGCCTACCCGATCCCGGATATAGTAGAGCTTTGATCTTCTAACTCTTCCAAAGCGGATAACCTCAATTTTCTGTAACCGGGGAGAATTTAAAGGGAAGGTCCTCTCTACACCCACACCGTAGGAGATCTTTCGCATTTTGAATGTCTTCCTCACACCTGATCTTTTTTTACTCAGGCAGATGCCCTCAAATATCTGCACCCTCTCAGTTTTGCCCTCTACAATCTTGTAATGAACGCGCAGGGTGTCTCCTATGTTGAAGTCTTGAAGATCGTTTCTTAACTGTTCTGATTCTATTGCTTTAATCTTGTCCATCCTGTTTTTCTCCCTTTCTTATTTTCTCCAAAACTTTAAGAATATCCGGATGGAGATTCTTTTTTTTAAGTAGTTCCGGTCGATTTATCAATGTTTTCTCAATGCTCTTCTCTAGCCTCCAGCATGCAATTTTAGCATGGTGACCTGAAAGTAGAATTTCCGGAACCATGCTGCCCCTGAACTCATAGGGCCTGGTATATTGTGGATACTCTAAAAGTCCCTTTCGAAAGCTTTCTTCCTCTAAGGAATCCTCAGTAATAACGCCTTCTATCAGCCTGGCCACTGCATCTATCAAAACCATAGCGGCAGTCTCTCCGCCGGAGAGGATGTAATCTCCAACAGATATCTCATCAGTCACATAGGTATCAATAATCCTCTGATCGATCCCTTCGTAGCGCCCGCATATCAAGATAATTTCTCTGAAAGATAAAGCTGCAAGCTTCTCCGCATACTCCTGATTAAACAATCTCCCCGAGGGAGTAAGATAGATAACCCTTTTATTCTCAGTCTGATTACTGGTACTCACCTTTTGGCCGGCAGACCAGAAGCAGCCGACTGAGTCTAACGCACCTGCCAGAGGTTCAGGTTTGAGCACTAACCCTGCGCCGCCCCCGTATGTGTAATCATCACAACTGTGATGCCTGTCCGTGGCATAATCACGAATATTTACCAAATTCAACTCGATTAAGCCCCTGGTAATTGCCTTGCCCAGTATCGACGACTCTAAGTAACCCTGAAAAATCTCCGGGAAAAGAGTAAGTATATGAAAGATCACGGGAGCGTGAACTCCTCTTTCAGGAGTATCCTTTTCTCTTTGACATCGATTTCACCCACAAAGTGGTCGATCATTGGGATCATAATCGTTTTTCCGCTTAAGCTTTCCACTTCAAGAATATCCGCAGCACTTCCTTCGCACACTGATTTCACACGTCCGATTTCTTTATACCCCCTGTATACCCGGCAATTATATATATCAGCCAAGTAATACTCACCTTCTTTCAAGGGGCTGGCATCCTGTCTGGAGGCCCAGACCTCCAGGCCTCTGTAATCCCTGGCAATTTCCGGTGTGTCAATACCCTCAAGCTTCATAAGTATACAGGAAGATAATTTTTTTACCGATTGCACTGCAAAGGGTATAAATCTGTTTTTCTTACGAATATATACCCTTTTTATACGAAAGAAATGGTCAACTTCGCCGGATAAGCTTTTGACCTTCAGATTGCCCTTTAATCCATGACTCGTTTTGATCAGGCCAATAGCAAGCCGATCCATCAGCCAGGAATTTCCTAATCAAGAATCTCCAGGACAACTCTCTTGCCGGATTTGGTTGAGGAAGCACTTAAAATTGTCCTGATAGCTCTTGCAATTCTTCCTTGTTTTCCGATCACTTTACCGATATCGTCGTCCGAAACTCTCAGTTCTAGAATAGTCGATTTTTCCCCTTCGATCATGTTTACGCTGACCCCGCCTGGGTCGTCCACCAGAGATTTCGCTATGTATTCAACCAGTTCTTTTTCCACATGTGCCTCCTTTTTATTTGTATGATCTACTTAATATGGAAATTCAAATTATTTAGAAGTTTCCTAACTGTTTCACTGGGCTGAGCGCCCCTGTCCAGCCAGTGTCGAATACGATCCTCCTTTATCTTGATCTGTTTATCTTCTATTTCAATTGGATGGTAGAAACCTACCTCTTCGATAGTTCTTCCATCGCGGGGCTTCCTGGAATCCATAACCACAATTCTAAAGTATGGCCTCCGCTTTGTACCAAACCTCTTCAACCTGATTCGTACACTCATCTTATTCCTCCTTCACACTTACGACCTTTAGGACATCCCTTAAGTCCATTTAAGAAAGCATAATGCTTTGAGCCTTTTTATTTTTTACCATCTTCTTCATCATTAACCGGGTTTTTTCAAATTTTTTCAAGAGTCTGTTCACATTATAAACCGATGTGCCGCTGCCTTTAGCTACTCGTTTTTTTCGGCTGGGTCCAATGATACGGTGATTTCTCCTTTCTGAAGGTGTCATGGACAGAATAATAGCTTCATCCCTCTCAAGCTCCTGCTCATCTATACTGTCCTCGTTTATAGCTCCTTTGGCCCCCGGGATCATTTCAATGAGAGACTGGATACTTCCCATCTTTCGAACCTGTCTGAACTGATCCAGATAATCCTCCAGGGTAAAGGTCTCTTTAGCGATACGTTCCCGAAGCTCAGCAGCTTCCTGTGCATCGATGATGCCTTGAGCCTTTTCAATCAAAGAAATCATATCACCCATACCGAGAATTCTTGAAGCGATACGATCAGGATAAAAGGGTTCTAAAGCATCCAGCTTCTCTCCGGTTCCTATATACTTAATAGGCCTTCCGGTTATGCTCTTGATTGAGAGAGCAACTCCACCACGGGCATCCGAGTCGAACTTGCTTAATATGATCCCTGTCAATCCCAGGCGCTCATTAAATGTTTTGGCAATATCTACAGCGTTTTGCCCGGTCATGGCATCGGCAACTAAGAGAGTTTCATCTGGCTGAACGCTCTTTTTAATCTCCTCAATCTCCGCCATCATCTCCTTATCGATCTGGAGTCTTCCGGAAGTATCAATTATTACCGTATCAAACTGCTGTTTAGCGGCATATTTAATAGAGTTTGAGGATAGCTTTGCCGGATTTTTTACAGGCCTTCCATCCTCCCCCTGCTTATAAACGACAACACCTGCTCTCTCTGCAAGTATTGAGAGCTGTTCTATTGCAGCAGGCCGAACCAGGTCTGCAGCTACCAGCAGCGGTTTCCTCCCCATGTTCTTAAGCTGAACGGCCAGCTTAGCTGCACTGGTCGTTTTGCCGCATCCCTGAAGTCCCAGGAGAAGAATAACAGATTGAGTATCAGGACCCTTCAACTTGAGGTCTTGACGGCTGTCCCCGAGGAAAGAAATGAGTTTTTCATGAACGATCTTAATAAACTGCTGACCCGGGGAAACAGATTTTAAAACCTTCTCTCCTAATGCCTCCTCGCTCGTCCGGTTAATGAAGCGCCGAACAACTCTTAAGTTGACATCCGCATCCAGAAGAGCAATTTTAATTTCACTTATGGCATCCTGGATATTCTTCTCAGAGATGTGGGCCTTGCCCGCAATCTGACGAGTAATATCTGTTAATTTTGCAGCCAGTCTATCAAGCATAATTGATAAGAATATATACCGATAAATAGCCTAATTGTCAACTGGTACTGGTTATGCTCTCTATCGGATATGGAAAAAATATCTATCCAGATACCTGGTCCGCCTGTATGATTCTTCTGCATGTACGCTCTCGGGATATTCATCATACACCTTTTGATAAAAATCCCGGGATTTAAGTAAATCTCTGTATGAAGAATCCTGCTCGTAGAGACAGGCCAGCATGAAATAGACCTCATCCAGATTTATTACATACCTGCTCCTGTACTCATCAAGCAGGTTGAGAACCAAACCATACCGACCGTTTTTTAATTGAAATCGGGCCGCATCTAACAGCTCATTCTCAATAGAAAGCGAATTCAGGGATAGAAAAGATTCTAGATAATCCAGTAGAAGAGCGGAATCACCTAAAACTGAGCTTGAGCGAACAATTCCTAACACTGCTTTTTCCCGATACTGTTTTGAAGCAAGCAGGTTTTTTTTAAAAAATTTAACTGCAGCCTCATGCTCACCTGTCTCAGCATAAATTGCAGCCAGCCGGTCATTTACATATGGATTTCCCTCCCGGTAATCTTTTAAGAATTCGATCAAGGCAGATCTGTACTCCCCCAGTGTGAATAATCTTTCCGCATGCACATACCGGGTATTGTCCTCCGGTTCCGCAGCGATGAGGTTCGAGCCTCCTGCAATGAGAGACGTAAATTCTTCATCCTTAACAACACTCAGATGTACTACCTCAATATTGCTGGTGCCCAGACTGTTATCCTGCAGCTGAAACTTCAACTCGTACTTCCCAAAATTGTCAGCCTGAAAACTGAAAGATGTTTTTGCCTGTGTTGAATCTCTTGAAATAAATGAAACTCCCTGTAATCTTTTCCCATCAGGTGAGCCAAGGAAGATCCAGCCCTTGCCATCCAGATTAATCTCCAGGTAGTCCCCCTTTCTGGCAAAAATTCCTCTGTGACTCTCCTTTTCGACCACAACATCTTTAACAATGGGAGCTATTGGCTCATCGTTTCTAATAACTGTTTTACTAACCTTCTTTTTGGTCTTACTCGCTAATTTTGCAGGCACATTTTTTTCAGGCAGTTTACTTTCCCGGGTCTGCTTTAGTTTTTTAGGTTCAAATTCTAACCTTCTTTCCAGGGAGCTTAAGTTTACAGAATTTATTAAAGCATTCGCCTTAACAACAGGTAGGGGATAGTCATGGGATGCAGCCTTCTTCATGGGAGATGAGAAAAATCTTCTCTGATAAATCGAATCCGGCTCCGGTAAATCCAGATAGGGCAGAGGCAATTCCTGAAGGCCTGCGCAGGGGTTCTTTTTCTCCTCCTCCCGGCAAATTGGGCGGCTTACGGAAAGATCCCAGGTTTCCTCTGAGGCTTCCGTTTTTTGAGCTTGCTCAATCGCCCCGGTTTTGCCTTCCGTCTCCTTTCCCAAATTCTCTTCTCTCAATTGCTCACCGGCCGGATGAATTCCCTTAAGCAGACCAGTCATGCTTTGGCAACCTGTGAAAACAACGATGATTACAGAGATCAGGAAAAAAATCTTTTTTTTCATTTCGTTCCCCTCCCAGAATAATTCCTAACCTAAGGGATATCCTTAAAAATATCCTCTATCCTTCTATCATTTTCCTCCATTATTATGTTTAAAGCAATTTCATCCAGGGGAATCCAGAATCTATTAACCTGTTCATCACCCCATTTTTCCATCTGCTCTCTTAAGAGATATATTTCAGCAGGCTTGTCCTGATTCGGATTCTCAAGCTGGAAATCGTTTAGAGTTAATCCCTTTTGAATAGATGTTTCTGACTTGTATTGTGGCTTCCATGTCACGGCAGCTGGTATTTGATTTTGTCCTGTACCTCTCATAAGAATAATGAATGTAATCAATGAAGAGAGAAAAAATAAACCTACAAGCAGAGGTATAATCCACCTGTGATCAGGCAGTATTCTTTTCCTCAAGCTTATTCTCCAATCGCAGAGTAACTATTTTGGAGACTCCCGACTCCTCCATTGTAACACCTAACAGATTATTTGCACAGGCAATAGTCTTCTTATTATGGGTGATCACTAAGAATTGAGAGTTTCCTGAGAATTCCTTTAAAATATTTACAAAATGTATCACATTCTGATCATCAAGCGCCGCGTCTATTTCATCAAGTATACAGAAAGGGGAAGGCTTTACCATATATGTGGCGAATAAAAGAGCAATTGCGGTTAGGGATTTCTCGCCTCCTGATAGAAGTGTGATATTTTCCAGCTTTTTTCCAGGAGGCTGTGCATAAATTTCAATACCGGATTCTAAAACATCCTCAGGATTTGTGAGCCCTAACTCCGCCCTTCCACCACCGAATAGCCTGCGGAACATAATATGAAAATTCTTTTTTATGGATTTATAGGTTTTTAAAAAAAGCTCTGAGGATTCAGTGCGGATTTCCATCGTAACCTTTTTGAGATCCTCAGAAGCTTTTTCAAGATCCTGAAGCTGGCCCGTAAGGAACTGATAGCGCTCATTTACCTCTGCAAATTCTTCCGGCGCCATCAAATTGATCTGTCCCAATTTTTTTAGTTTATCCCTGTGGGTGGAGAGCTCGTTCTTAAGTAATTTCAAGGGCGCATCAATCTGAAACATTCTTGACTCGAAATCAGCGAGACTCCTTGAATGATGCTCGCTGAAGTTCTGGTAGAGGTTGCGAATCTCAGCCTTTATCTCGGCCAGGCGCATCTGAAGCTTTTCTAAATCTCTTTGAACCTGCTCAAGTTTCTCAATCTGGCTCTTCAGCTTCTGTTCCCTTGAAATCAGTTTATCGTTGCTCCTGGCAATTTTGCCCTCTAAAGCTGTCAGTTCTTTTTTTATATCTCCATCTTCCCGCTCGAGCCTGTTCTTTTCTACTTCCAATAGGGAGATCTTCTCCTCAGTCTCCTTAAGGTGCTGCTTAGAAAGCTCAATTTCCCTGGAGGTGGCATCAAGATGGGATTCCTGTTCTGCAGCCTCATCACCCAGCCGCTTGACCTCATTCTCTAATCCGTCCTTCTGAGTATACATACGCGCCCGGTTTACTCTTAAGCCTTCTAATGTGTGCCGATACTCTACAATTTTTCCGTTTAAGGATTTATTCTCCTTAAGAAGGGCATCCAACTGCTTGCGCTTATGAGCAATTGAATCCAGAATGTCGTTGATCTTATGATCTATCCTCCGCTTCTGCGTGATGATCCCTTCGGGTGCGAGGAACTCCTCTAAAAACGAAGGTGTAAAGCCCTTATATTGTATAAAAAGCTTGCCCAGGGTTTCAGTCTTTTTCAGTATATCATCCAAAACAGAGAGAGTTGAGCGAAATACCCTGTCATCTCCATCTTTGAATAAACCTCCAACCCTTTCCATGTCCTTTAAGAGATTCAATCTGCCGGTAATTTGAATTTTAATCGATTCCAGTGCCGAAACAATTTCTTCTTCAGTCTTCTCTCTCTCCTTTATAGAGTATCCCAACTCTTTCAGCCGCTGGTCCAACTGAGTCACTATATTATCGGTTATTCGCCGCAGATCCAGCCTGTTCGTTTCAACATCACGCTCCAGTGCAGCAGAATCACGGTGCAGTTGTGTAGTCCCATGTTCATTTTCTTGAATCCGCTTTTCAAACTGAACAATATCCCTCTCAAAGCCTTGAATATTGGCTTCTACATCTATAAGCAGAGATTTAATATCCTTTAAATCGGCTGTTTTACTTTTTTGATCTTCCTGAACCCTTGAAAGCTTGGATTTAATTGACCGCTCCCGTTCCTCATCCAGGTTAATCTTTTGTTTATGCTCAAGTATACGTTCCTTAAACATATTGATCTGGTTTTGCCTGTTGTTTCTTTCCAGAGCGATCTTATAGAGCTTTTTTTGATTCTCTATCAAATGTGATTCCATAGAATTAATCTGGTCAATATTCCGCCCAATATCCTCATTTATTTTATTAATCAATCTCTTCAGTGTATTCCTGGCCTTGCTCTTATCTTTAAGTTTTTCTTCGTTGGTGTCCCGCTGTTCTATAAACGCTTTAAGCCGGAAAAGATGGATATCCAGTTCAGAATTAAAAATTCTCTCTTTAAGTTTTTTATACTTCTCTGTCTTCTCTGCCTGGGTTTTGAGAGTATAGTAACTCTTTTTCACCTCACTGAGTATTCCTGAGACCTGGCGCATATTCTCCTTTGTCTTTTCCAGTTTTCGCTCAGCTTCAATGCCCTTAATACGATACTTGGTAATTCCCGCCGCTTCTTCAAAGACAAAACGCCGCTCCTCGGGCTTTGTGGATAGAATCTGATCTATTTCCCCCTGTTCCATAATTGAGTAGGCTGATTTGCCCATACCGGTATCAAAAAACAATTCCCGGATTTCACGCAAAAGAGCCGGGGTGTTGTTAACGAAATATTCACTCTCACCGGAACGGTATAGACGCCGCTTAATAGAAATTTCTGGAACGCCCAGTGGAAGCTCCTCTTCTTCATTTGATAATACCAGGACAACTTCGGCTACATTCAGCGCTTTTCTGGACTCGGTCCCTTTGAAGATGATATCGTCCATTCTGTCTGCCCGAAGGGATTTGGGTGACTGTTCTCCTAAAACCCATTTTACAGCATCAACAATATTGCTCTTTCCGCAGCCGTTGGGCCCTAAAAAAGCGGTTATTCCCTCTGAAAACTTAAGATGAGTTTTTTCTTCAAATGATTTGAACCCCAGGATATCAACACTCTTTAAATACACGCACCCTCCCAGTGTATAAAGGGGAATATTAATATCTTATCATTCTAACTCTTAGCTGGTCAAGATCATAGTAAACCGCTAAGATCAAATAATGCTCATATGCGGTATTGATGAAGCGGGCCGCGGCCCAATTGCGGGGCCTGTGACCGCAGGTGCTGTTATTCTTTCCAAAGAGTTCCCAACCGGCATGCTTAAAGATTCAAAGAAGCTTTCACCAGAAGTACGGGACAGGGCTGCAAGAATAATTAGGGAACAATCCCTTGCCTGGTCTACCGGATGGGCCTGGCCTGAAGAGATCGATCGTTTGAACATTCACAGGGCTACACTGCTCGCCATGATTCGCGCCATGAGGAATCTAAGGTTACAGCCGGATTTAGTACTTGTGGACGGCCGTTTTATTCCCCCAATTCAGACCGCCTGCCGGGCTATAGTTAAGGGGGATGATAAAATACCTTCCATTATGGCTGCATCAATCATAGCTAAAACCGAGAGAGACCGCTGGATGAAGCGATATGCGCTGATTGAATCGGATTATTATTTTGAGAAACATAAAGGATATCCCACCAAGCAGCACAGGGAAATCATCCGGAAGATAGGACTATCGCCCATTCATAGAAAGAGTTTCAGGATCGATTTTTCCTGATAAAATCCACGGCCTGATCAAAGCCCTTGAGAAAATTATGCAGGTCTTCCTCGAAAACGATCAATGAATGGCGCTCAAACCCACTGATTCCATTTTTCTTACTCTCCACGATGTTGAGGAAGATATCGCCGTGTCGGTTCTCTTTCACATTGAAGAAGTAGGTCCTCCGGCCGGAAGTTACTTTCGATGAAAATATCTCACCCCTCAATCCCATATTCACCTTCCTGATAAATATCCGACTTAAGTACACTTCTTTATATATTATTCAATATTCTTCATCAAGCACTTGATATTATTCTGAAACTCCTGGTATAGTACAGCCGCACCGGGCCATCCGCATGCGCTCGTCGTATAAGGGCTATTACCCCAGCCTTCCAAGCTGGAGATACGGGTTCGATACCCGTCGGGCGCTTATTTTAATTCCTTATATTGTATTATTTATCATACATGCTAAACTGAGTGAGCGACAGAAGTACTCAGTCCGCGATAAATCGCAACACCGGCACGTT
>JAUWZD010000118.1 GCA_030615505.1 Spirochaetales bacterium
ATCTCGAAAAAACCCAGGATTGCCAAAAACCAGCACATTCTCTGTTCGATCGAGAAAGCCTCCGTCCACGAGAACGCATAGCTGAGCATTCACCTTTGCCGGCAGCCTTCTTGCGATCAAAGCTTTCCAGGCTCTTCTCCAACGGCAACCCAGAAGCCCTAAGAAGTCGCTCAATACGATTCTTGCGCCGTTCTTCCCGTTCCCGCTCGATCGCTTCCGCCAGATACTGCTCGTAGCTGAAGCCTTCCTCCCGAGCTTGCTCAGCCGGCTTTTCGTAACAAGCTCTGACTCCCAGAAGCCTTAAGGTCTTCAAACACTCACGCAGATCCATAGCCGTCAGACCACCTCCTTTTCAGCCGGAAGCGTATCATAGACCCGCAGATCCACCTGCTCTATAGGGAAATTATTTTAAAGGACCCTTCCACGTACCGCGACAGCAACTTTACTCACACCTTCTGCTTAAGGAGATGTTGAACAAAGAGGGATGAGCAGGTTCTGACAGTTCTTGATATTTAAAACAAAAAAGGATCTTTCAAGCGTTAATTGACATACAGGGTAATCAGCAGTGGGAGATGATCCGAGTATCCCTTAATTTTCCTTTCCGGCCTTTTTTTTGCTGATAATCCTTTAGGATATCCTGTTTTAGAATCGAGCAAGAAAGCAGAGCGCATAGGGCGGAAACTTCCTGATTTATAACAGAAACCCAGATCATCGAATAGTCCGGCAGAGAGAAGAATATGATCCGGAGTCTGCCATCTTCCCCGGTAAACAAAACTTCCCCAGCTCTGGCCGGCCAGTTCATACCAGGGCTCATAAAGCACTAACCTATCTCCGTCAAGCTCTGCCGATGCTTTATTAAGAGCTAAAAAGACACTGGAAGAATTATACTCTTCTGAAGTCTCGATCTCAGCAGGAATCAGGGCTGTTTGATATTTTCTGTCCCATTCCAGGTATTCTTCAACATTATCATTAAAATCTCCTGCAACCACAATATCCGCTCCGGGATCCTGCTTAAGAATCTCTCCAATTCGCTTCCTTAAAAAGGCTGATGCCTTTAAGCGGGCTGGCTCGGTTTCCCTTGTACCGCCGGTTTTGGATTTCCAGTGATTGTTGAACAGATAGAGTTTCCTGTTCCTGTACTCTATTTCCAGCTCCAGTATGCTGCGCAGAGGCTTTCCCTTAAAGCTGCCCAGGCTGTGGGATCGGGACCGGATCACCGGAAGCCTGCTTATAACGGCTACATTAGTAGCAGATCCCTGCCCCGGAACAATAATGATGGCACGGTATCCCATATTCCGAAGGTGCCGATCCCTTAACTGGATAAGGGCGCGGCGGTTTTCTACTTCCTGCAGTACAAGTATATCCGGACCTCCTGGGAAGGCTTTTTTAATGACCTCCCCGAGGCACTCGATCTTTCTTTCAAAAAGCTCATGAGTCCATGCGCCTTTCCTGTATTCAGGATACTCATTTCCATCTTCTAATTCATCGAATAGATTCTGCACATTGTATGACATAATCGTAACCTGGTTGGTGCAGGATACTGCCGGGATGATGTAGAGGAGGGTTATGAGAATCCCCAGGCAGTATATTCTCATTTTTTAGAAATTAAAGATCCTCTCGACGTGTGACAATACGGAAAATCAGTCCATAGGATTCCGCCTCTCCGGCATTCATCCAATAATCCCGGTCTGTATCTTTTTCAACTTTTTCAAGTGTCTGGGCGGTTTCTTCAGATATCAACTGGTTTATCTTCCGGCGCAGCTTATCCAGTTCCTTAGCATGTATTTCAATTTCCGTTGCAACACCCCTGATTCCGCTTAAAGGCTGATGCAGCAGGTAATGGGAGTTGGGAAGTCCGATTCTGTTCTCTTTTGGCGCTGCCAGGAGAATGATAGCTGCAGCGCTTGCCACCAGGCCCATGCCGATGGAAAACACCTGGGGTTTTACAAAACGCATCATGTCAAAAATCGCAAAGCCTGCATCCGGATCCCCGCCCGGGGAATCGATAAACACCTTTATGGGATCCTCTCCTTCATCCTCTAAAAGGATAAGCTGGCGGATAATACGTTCGGCTAATTCCTTATTGACTTCACCGGAAAGCAGTATGTTTCGGGTTTTCAGAATCCTTTCTAACAGATTAGACTCATATTCCCTTTTCTCATCTTTCATAGTTGTATAATATATAAATTTGCCCTGCAAAGTTCAATAAAAATAAATTTCTTATTGCATCATATGTCCAAAGCAGTGGAGAATAAAACAGAAACAGGAGGAAATATGCATACTCGTTTTGGTGTCATAGGCGGCAGCGGCCTGTATCGGCTACAGGGCTCGAAACTTATTGAAGAGATCGAGGTTCCTACACCCTTCGGTTTTCCTTCGGACCCCATCTCAATTATAGAAATCAAGGGTGAGCGAATCGCGTTTCTGCCCAGGCATGGGAGGGGTCATAGACTCCTTCCCACGGAAGTACCTTCTAAGGCGAATATCTGGGCCTTAAAAAGCTTAGGTGTAGAACAAATCGTGTCCGTCAGTGCTGTCGGCTCATTAGACGAGAGCTTCAAACCTGGAGATTTTGTGGTCTGTGACCAGCTTATTGATCGAACCCGGATCAGGGAAAACAGTTTTTTCGGGAACGGCCTGGTGGGCCACGTAGCCTTCTCCGATCCCTACTGTGCTGAAATGAGGCAGGCAATTATTCGTGTTATCGAAAAGCATGGCCATGCCCTGCATGAACATGGGACTTTAGTTTGTATGGAAGGACCCCTCTTTTCCACCCGGGCAGAGTCCTTTCTCTACCGAAGCTGGGAAGCCCAGCTCATAGGCATGACCGCTCTACCGGAAGCAAAGCTTTCAAGGGAGGCGGAAATTTGTTTTGCCGTGATCGCCATGGTTACAGATTACGACTGCTGGAGAGAAAGCTCAGAAAGTGTCACAATCGAGATGGTACTCAAAGTGATGGATGAAAACACCAGGTCAATTCAGGAAATCATACCTGATTTAGTTACTGAGCTTAAGGACAGGAAGGACTGCGGCTGCAGGCATGCCGCAGCAAATGCCCTTATGACCGATCCCCGGCTTATTCCCTACCAGGTAAAGAGGAATCTCTCCCTCTTTTATGGAAAATACTGGGATTAAGGTTCAGCTCTTCGACCGACAGGGGGAAACCGCTGGTTACACGGGCAGAGAGATGTCCGCCCAGATCCTCAATCAGAAGACCCTCAGTATCCGGCAGGTCTTCAAGAAAATCAAAACCCTTATCAATGCCAAGGACAAAAGCCGCGGTAGCCAGGGCGTCGGCTACAGTACAGGAGGAAGTGATAACCGTAACCGAAGCCAGTCCTTCAGCCGGAAAACCCGTATGCGGATCGATGATATGGTGGTACCTTTGGCCCTGGTATTCAAAAAAACGCTCGTAATCCCCCGAGGTAACAATAGATACTCTTTTCCCCCTCTCTCCTATAGAAATAACCCCGCTGAAATCCCCGCTGCTTCCGGGATGCTTTATAGCAATAACCCACTGCTTCTTACCCTTCAGTCCTGAGACCGTAATATCTCCTCCGGCCTCAATCAGAAAATCACTGTATCCCCTCTGAACCAGATACTCGGCCATCCCATCAACCACGGCTCCTTTGGCTATTCCACCAAGATCCAGACCGAAATCAGGCGGGATGGTAACAAGCCCCTCTTCGGAAATCCGGACTGCCTGAAAATCGACTTTTTCCCTCGCCTCAAGAATATCATCATCTATGGGACGTACTCCTCCGCTTTCGAAAGACCAGAGAGCAGTTAAGGGCAGTATGCTTGGATCAAAAGCTCCCCCGCTTAAGGAAGCGATAGTCAGTGAAGTGCGTACCACCTTCAGTACCTCCTCCGGCAGTCTGGCTCTACCGTTCTCATTCAACCGCCGGATTGGACTCATCAGTCGGTGATCGAACCGGGCGGCCAGATGATCGGCATAATCAAACAGATCATCCCAATCCGGTTTTAAAGAATCACATATAAGCACGGTCAGCACGGTGGACATGGAAAGCCGGCTTTCCCGGTACATCGGGACCCGGCATGAAGAGAAAATTAAAATAATAAGTGTGCCGATCAGAAGGGGCCTATTCCGTATCATGCTCAGTAAGCACAAGATATCTAATATAAGTAACCGTGCCAAGGATGTATTGATTTAAAGCTGAAGCTGGATAATAATAGCATTCAGATGAAAGAAACACAATCTTTAAGCAATTTTTTCACCCTTAGCAAATCCCTTTCACAAGCAGGCGATACTTCCTCCAAATTACATACGATTTGTGAATGGCTAAAAGCCCTGCCGGAGATTCAGGAAGCCCAGATCATTTTGTGCTCTGACGCTCGTCTGCCGGGAAAGGCTTTGGTCACTGAGTCATTGACGAACATTCTTGGGATTTCCCTATCTGAAACCTGGAAAACCGGAAAAAATCTCTGTTTTCCTATCAAATCGGAAAAGAAAGAACCCCTGGGCGCTTTGCTCATAAAAGGATCAGATGTCCTTAGCCAATATGAGGCAGAACTCAACCTGATAGGCGATAAGCTCCATGATATTCTTGAGAAATCCATTCTAAACGAACAGATAGAGAGAATGGAAGCTCTCCTGCACCCACATTCAGAGTTATTATCTCAGAGCGAGTCGGATGTGGGTTTTGGGCAAGGATCCGGGCAGGAGTCAGGAGCGGTATCAGGGCAGGTCTCAGGGCAAGTGCCAGGCCAGGTGGGGAAGGACAGCCGTATCAAGGAACCTCCTATAATGGACATAGCCAACGTATTGAATCTGCCCTTTTATATCGCAGACCTCCAGGGACGCTTCATTCATGCCAATAGAGTATTCCTGGACCTCGTAAAATTCCCCGATGTACAGAAGATCAATTCCTGTGAGCATTTCTTTATGGAACCGTGGGATAGAAGAGAAGAATTGAAAATCCTGCATCAGAAGGGTCGAATCAGTAATTTCAGACTCATTATAGGATGCGGGGATAATCAACAAATTTCCGTCAATGAATCAGCCATGCTGTTAAACACACTCATATTCGGAGTTTTCCTGGACGTCTCAGAGTTTATGAAAGTGCAGGAGAAATTTCAGGAAGCCTTAGAGATGCAGGAATTCCTCAATGACAGGATCATGGAAGCCGCTAAAATCCTCCATAAAACCCAGACAACAACTATAAGCGCCCTGGCCCGTTTAGCAGAGTACCGGGATGCAGAAACGGGTTACCACCTTCAGAGAATCGGCGAGTATTCCAGACTCCTGGCTGCCCAGATCAAGGAAAAAAATCCGTTAAGCTATTCTATCAGTGAGGATTATGTCAGTGACATCTCCATATCCAGTATGCTTCATGACATCGGTAAGGTGGCGGTACCGGACAGCATTCTTCTAAAGCCCGGAAGCCTCAATAAAGAGGAATGGGACATCATGAAGAATCACACCACCTGGGGGTGGGCAATTCTTGACAAAGCGGACCGCGATTTGGGGGAGCAATCTTTTTTGACCCTGGCAACAACAGTGGCTCTGCATCATCATGAAAGATACGACGGCAGGGGTTATCCTAAACAATTGTCAGGGGAGGATATACCCTTAAGTGCAAGAATTGTAGCCATAGCCGATGTTTACGATGCTTTGACCACAAAGCGTCCTTACAAAGACCCCTGGACTCATGAAAGAGCAGTAGAGGAGATATATAAACAGAAGGGTAGACAGTTCTGCCCCGTTCTTATTGAGCTCTTTCCTGAGGTTGAGGAGGAATTCCGGAAGATAAGAGAAAAATTTTCAGGATAGGCGGTGTTGGTGAAATCCGCTTGTGTCTGTATAATCGGCAGGCCTTCATCCGGAAAATCAAGCTTTCTTAACTACATATGCGGCAGGAAAGTATCTATTGTAACCCCTGTTCCGCAAACCACGCGGAACCGGGTCAGGGGTATATACAACTCAAAAGCCGGCCAATTAGTCTTTATCGATACACCGGGATTTCATCTCTCGGAAATAAAATTCAACCTGCACCTGAAAGGACTCGTATTAAAAACCCTAAGGGGATCGGATATTGTACTCTATTTGATCGATCTGTCGCGTCCTCCCGGAAAAGAGGAGCTGACTCTTATGGAGCTTCTAAAAAGTTTTAGAGAGAACTTAGTAATTGGACTTAACAAGATCGATATGGGTGAGAACTACCTGGAAATAATTAAAAGACAGATCTTAATAATCTTCCCTGAAGCCCGGCTCCATATCATTTCAGCATTGACCGGAAAAGGCCTTCCGGAGATAATCAAAGAGATCTTCTATCTTGCACCTGAAGGCGAAAAGCTCTATCCGGAGGAATATTACACGGATCAAGCCCCGGAGTTCCGTATCGCCGAGATCATAAGGGAGAAGGCCATAATCCATACCCGCAGCGAGGTTCCCCATTCCCTCTATGTGGACCTATGCGACCTGGAAATGAAAGATCAAGACAGATTACTCTGGGTACGGGGGTTTATTTATGTAGAAAGAGAATCCCAAAAGGGGATCCTGGTCGGGAAAAACGGTGTAAAGATTAAAAACATAGTGAGGGAATCAGAAGAGGAATTGAAAGATCTTTTCCCGTATACGATCAAACTCGATATCAGGGTAAAAGTAAAACCCAAATGGCGGAAAAATGACAACCTGCTTAAAAAACTTATATCCTGAATCACTAACCACAATCAGGAAATATATTGACGACCGGAACACTATATTTGTCTTTCCCTCAGAAATAACAGCTCGCTTCTGGCTTAAAAAATCCTTTCAATTCACCCGCAAAAAAACCCTTCCGGCAAAGCGTTTTCTCTCCTGGGATCAGTTCAAGGAGTCCGCCTTCATATACCCGGGTGATTTAAGACCTGTTAATCAGGCCATACGATCCCTCTATACCTGCCATATGCTTGAAGAAAACATGCAGAAAAAATTCTTTAAATATATAATCAGGCCTGAATATTCGGAGAACTCTAAAGCCTTTCAGAAAACCATAAAAAAAATCCTTCCCAGCCTTCATCAGATCACTAAACTGGAGCCTCTGTGGCCGGAGAGCAGTAGAGCCAAGCTGGAAGACTTGCAATTTTTATGGCTCTCTTACTCCCGGTTCCTCGAAAAAACAGGTCTTTTTGAACCTAATTCCAAGACGCCCCATCTGAAACTAAAAGGTTACCGGTATTTTATCTTCTACCCGGAGGTTATTGAGGATTATGTCAATTTCAAGATCATTTTGAGCCTTCACCCCGAGATAGAGGTAGTTCATGTGAACTCGGAAGGAACTGTTGCATGTTCAGAAAGCCCGGAAATTCTTGCTTTTGAGAACAGTATAAAGGAGATAAAATGGGTTTTCCATAAAATAGCCGGCCTTCTGGACCGGGGCTCTGTAGATCCTGAACAGATCTTTATAACCGTCTCAGAATTGAACCAGATTGAGGATTATATCAGGCGTGAAGCAGATCTCTATGAGATTCCACTGCAGATCCACCGCGGCAAACCCCTCGTTCTCTATCCTGAGGCCCGTCTTTTCGGGCAGATAAGGGACTGCGTGGAATCCAACTTCAGCCTGGACAGTCTGAAAGCCCTTCTACTCAACCATGCCCTGCCATGGAAAAATCCAAGGCAGTGCAGAGAGCTGATCCGCCTGGGAATTGATTATAAGGTATTTAAAAACTACGGATCTGACCAGTGGCTGAACGCTCTAAGAAAGTGCGGACGCTGCCGCAGCCACCCTGAAATTTCAATATCGGATCTCAATACCTTTTATAATAAGCTGAAAAAACATCTCCTTAAGATCTACGGGCTTAAAGATTTCAAACTGATTAAAGAATCTCTTATCGATTTCACTTATACTTTTTTAACAACTTCAGACTGGACTGAGGAACAGCTTAAAGTCTTCCAGTACTCTTTAAAGTCCCTGGATGAATTGATCGAGGCCTCAAAAATTACAGGACTGAGCCTGCAGTTTCCTTTTTTAATGTGGCTTGAATATCTCGATGAGAAAATATACGTACAGAAAGACAGCTCCCCGGGTATCCCGGTATTTCCATACCGGGTGACAACTGGTATATACCCTGATTACCATTTTATTATTAACGCCTCACAGAGGGGAACTGCTCATATTGTGAAGCACTATCCCTTCATGAGCATCCACGAAGAGGAAAAAGTAGAGGACCCGGAATTCAATCTCTCACATCATCACCTGAAGCTTTATTCTAAAGCCCGGGTTAATGCCTATTTCAGTTATTCCAGGAGGAGTTTCTCAGACACCCACCTGCCGCCGGCTTTTTTTGTCAGCCATGGGAATATTCACCTCTTCTCTGAATCAGAATTTAAAAAGCTGGAAAGCAGGGACCTGTACAGATTAGAGCGCCTATATTGGGGGGGGAAATCCGTACCTCCTCAAATACTTCCCGTGCAGAAGGAGGGATTTCTTTCTTCTATTAATACAATCCTGGCCCCCAAGCATATCGATTTTACTCAAAGCGCAATTCAGAGCAGGGATCTTATTAAGAGAATCAGGAAAATATTTCTGGAATTAGATTCCTTTCTCCGGATCACACCCACAGCTTTAGAATTGTTTCAGGGGTGTCCCTTTCATTTTCTTTTAGAATACGTTTTAAATCTTACAGAGGATTCATACAAACCGGTTATGCTCGATCCCATGGAAATCGGTATGCTCATGCACAGGGTTTTTCAGCGCTTTTATGAAAGAATCATTAAATCTGAAAAGAAACTCGAACTAAAGAATCTTGATCACTACCAGGAGCAGATCAGGGATGATGTATATTCTGTTTTAAGGGAATATGAGATGTGTCGTCCTGTTCCTATTCCTCCTGTATGGAATGAGCTTGAAAGAAAATCCGAAGAGCTGGCAGCTTTTCAGATTGAAACTGAAATAAAAGAGATGCCTGAAGAGGAGATCATGTTTACCGAAAAGCGGCTTAAAGTGAGCTGGCCTGAAGAGAAGATCTGCTTAGTAGGTAAGATCGATCTGATATCTAAATCGGATGATCTCTACACATTGATTGATTACAAAAAAAATAAATTGCCCGGCAGAAACAGCATTTTAGGACCCGAACCCACCTCTTTTCAGATGCCCTTCTATATTTATCTTATGAATGAGAACGGCATGGAAGTGGGCAGAGCCGCTTACTATTCCATGGAAAGAAAGCGATTCATCTATATTATAAATCCTGATAAAAGCGCCATGGCCCACGATGAGGAAATAGCCTGCAGTATCGAGGGCTTAAAAATGAGAATCGTGCAGATGGCATCCGGCATACGGAATGGACGGTACTTGGGCTTGAGCCTTACAAAAAAGGAAGCCTGCAGATACTGTGCCTGCCACGGAATATGCAGAACCAAATATATATTGGGACCTTAGGAAATGAATGAGCAGCTTGATACCTCCCAGATGGAGGCCATTACAGTCAACCGCAACGCCGTTGTAACAGCCGGCGCAGGTTCCGGAAAAACTACCGTACTGGCTGAAAGATTCTACTGGCTCCTCGCTACTAAGCGCGCGCGGGTCGATGAGATTCTGACCCTCACCTTTACTAATAAAGCCGCATCGGAGATGTATGAAAAGATCTACAACCGTTTGAGGCTTACAGACGATCCCTATGTTCGAGAGCAGTTAAAGGATTTTGACAAAGCCCAGGTTTCTACCCTGGACAGCTTTTGTTCACAGATTGTGCGCAACTCAAGTGAAATGTTCGGAATTCCTTCAGATTATACATATGATGAAGACAGGCTCCTCCGCATGGCCAGGGAATTTAGCCTGGATTTCATACTTGACCGGCTCAATAGCAAAGCTCTAAAGGAGCTTATAATGTTGCACGGGTTTGAAAAGACCTGGCTTAATTTTTTTACCGATCTTGCTTTCAGGCACTTTCATTTAGCTTCCGAGTTTGACTTCGGTGAGGCTTATAACAGGCAGATCGAAAAATGCAGGCTGGATATAGCTCATCATGGAGAAGACTGGATGAAAGCTGCCGGAAAGCTATTGAGCATGGACCCGCGAGTTAAATCCATTCAGATGAACCAGGATCTCTTAAAAAACCTGGGGGATATCAGGCCGCCGATTCACAATGAGCGCTACGGGGAATTACTGCTGCTGTTGGGCAATATAAAGCTTAAAAAACCGGGAGGTAAGGCCGCTCTGGATATCCTCAGGATGAAGGAGCTGGTCGAAGAGATAAAAAGTGAGACAGAAATCCTGATTATACTGGCCCAGACTCTTTACCGGCGGTCTACCCTGAAAGGAATATTCGATCTTTTAGAGAAATTTCAAATTCTCTTTAAAGCGCGAAAGCGAAGCGCTGGTCTTATAACTTTTCAGGATATTGTTGAGATGTCCATTCAGGTCCTGATCCGGAATAAACCTGTCAGGCAGTTCTATAAAAAAAAGTTCCGGTACATCATGATCGATGAGTTTCAGGACAATAATCAGCAGCAGAAGGACCTCCTCTACCTTCTGGCGGAGAAAATATCGATCTGCGGGCAAGGCGTGCCCGAAGCCCATAATCTTGAGGAGGATAAGCTTTTTTTTGTAGGAGATGAAAAGCAGTCCATCTACCGCTTTCGAGGAGCCGATGTCAGTGTTTTTAAATCCTTAAGCCATGAGCTTAAGGATAAGGAAGGTAAAGTTATCGAGCTGAATACTAATTACCGCAGCGAGCCGGGTCTGATTCATTTTTATAATCGCATATTCAAGCGCGTCATGGAGCGTGCCTCTTCTGATTATGAGGCCCGCTTTCAGGAACTAATACCTGAGAAGGCACAAAACGCCGTAAAACCGGAGATCCTCTTCTGCTATAAGCCTGTTTCTGAATCTGAATCCGAATCCGGTGAAGTAAGAAGCTTTACAAATGAGGAATCCGAGGCCTTCGCCATTGCCCGATATCTATCCGATGCCGTACAGAACAAGCGGCTCATTATTTCAGACCGGGGGGGAAAGCGCCCCGCAGAGTTTGAAGATTTCACATTATTGATGCGCTCAACCAGCAATCAAAGTGCATATGAACGCATGTTCAGGCATTTTAATATCCCCTACTCTACTCAGAACGTGCGCAGTCTGTTCGTGGAAGCTCTAATCAACGATTTTTATCTTCTCTTTCAACTTGCCGTATATCCTGAGGATCGGAGTGCGTATGCAGGTCTGCTTCGTTCCCCTTTTGTGAATATCAGCGACGAAACCTTCATCCGCCTGCTTCTTGCAGACAGACCCGGGAATGACCCCAGCATGCCCTTTAATGGTATTAGCCGTAAAGAGTTTACTGAGGAGGATCGGAAAAAGCTTACCCGGGGTGGAGAGATTTACCGGTATATACGGGAAAACATGGATTCCAGGCCTATTTCTGAACTCATATACTATCTCTGGTACAAGACCGGATACCGCTATTATGTTCTGCAGCATGCTCAATACCACAGTTACTTGGAACATTACGATTATTTAATGAAACTGGCCGACAGGGCGGATAAGAATGGAGACAGCTTAGCCTTATTCTTAGATTTTCTGCGGGAGAATCTGGGAACCTATGAAAAACTTGAAGACCTTGAGATCCTGAAGCCTGAGGTTGCGGGCGTGCAGCTCATGACCATTCATAAATCTAAAGGCCTTGAGTTTCCCATTGTTATCTTAGTGGATGCAGGCAATCGGGGCAGAACCAGCGAACCGGGCGCATTGTATTATATCTCCGATTTATACGGACTCACCATCACCTTGAGTAATAAAAATTACTTCAGCATTCTTGAGGAAGAGGAGAGTGAGAAAAAGGAGATTGCGGAATTAAAGCGGCTTTTATATGTAGTTTTGACCAGGGCAAAATCCCATCTCATAATCTCCGGCGTGCACAATCGGGCAAACCGCTCATCCTCTAAGACCCATCTTAATATGCTCCTCCATGGATTGGATCTTGAACCTGACTCGCTCATTGCCCAGAATCATGATAAGTCCTACACCTTTAAAGTAAAGATCATTGAAGACTTGACCCGGGAAGAGTTCGTGCGTTGCCAGTCAAAAAAGATACAGCTTAAGACCCGTAAAAGCTATTACGAGGAAGCCGAAGAATTAGGGCGAAGGTACCCAAGACGGAATTATGCTGTGACTGAAATCAGCAGCCTGATGGACCTGGAAAGAAAAGATGAGATAAGGCTTCCGGCCCTTCCCATAGACCGGATCTTAAAAGAGAAGAGGCTGGAAAACAGCTTCGGCAGCCTGACCCACAGTCTTCTGTCCCGGAAACTTCTAACTCACCCCGAGGAAACTGGTCCCCCGGATTGGCTGAAATTTGATATTCCACCTGAATATCGAGAAGAAAGCTTAAGTGCCGCCTATGCCCTGTGTCAGAATTTCTTTACTTCCGAGTTGGGGATGAAAGCATTGAACGCGGATTTTTTGGAAACTGAGTTCCCATTTCTATTTAACTGGGACGGGGGTGAATACCCGCTCTATATAGGCGGCCAGATAGACCTCTTCTTTGAAACTCACGATAAGGCTTATATTATTGACTTTAAAACAGACAGAGTCTATAGGGAGGGTGAATATTCAGCTCAACTTGGACTTTACTCCCTGGCAGCCGGGGAAATGACAGAGAAGAAATTATACTGTTATCTGTTTCTCCTGCGAAACGGCCGTGCGATTTCCCTGGATAGTGGAATAGATTGGGGGGAGAAGCTTAAAAACTTTGTACCGGAAAAGCAATAGTGGAACTTAATATTTACCATTTTCAACATATGAACAGTGCAAGACTCCAGATATGGCTTCTGGAAAAGTGTCACAAAATGTCCCCTGTTTAATTTTAAAGAGAGGAGTAATTTATGAAAAAGTCAATCTGTCATTATAGCTTTCACAGAACGTGGAAGGAAAAGAACTGGGACTGCGACAAGCTTGCAGATGCAGTAAAGGCATTGGGCGTGGAAGGAATTGACTTTCACGCTAGACTGTTAGGTTCCACTGTGGGAGCGCCTGAACGGATACTTTCAAGCTTGAAGAGAACGGGACTCACACTTTCGGGCCTTTCCCTTT
>JAUWZD010000109.1 GCA_030615505.1 Spirochaetales bacterium
GAAGTGCTCCCCTGGAATGCTGGGCCTTGACCATGATTCAAAAATTACAGGATTTGCAAGAGTGGCGGAAATAGTTCATAAGCTGGGTAATGCTAAAATTGCAGCGCAGATCAACTTTGGGGGAGCCCAGATCCCTGAAGACATGCGAGGCCCTACGCTCCTTTCGCCCTCAGAAAGGGATGATGTTCCTGAAGCCCGGGCTTTCACCAGGCAGGAGGCGGATGATATAATTTCAGCTTACATTGATGCAGCCTGGAGAGCTAAAGAGGCGGGGTTAGATGCGGTACAGATTCACGCTGCTCACGGTTACTTCTTAAACCAGGTACTCTCTCCGGCCACAAACCGGCGGAAAGACATTTTCGGGGACAGTGTGGAGGGCAGAGCCCTTATCTTAAAGAATATAATCCTCGGGATCAGAGAGCGCCTTGGTCAGGACTTCCCTATCCTCATGAAGATTGCATCTCATGACGGAACCCCCCACGGCCTTAGCCTTGAAGATTCCGTTGCAGTTGCCAGAATGGCTGTAGATTGGGGCTTGAATGCCATTGAAGTTTCAGGCGGAATGAGACCCGGAATGAATATGCGAAGACCTAAAAAGACCTCAGATGAAGGCTTCTTTCTTAAAGAAGCGGAAGTCTTTAAAAATGCCCTTTCTATCCCTGTAATCAGTGTTCACGGCTTTCGCAGTCTTTCCGTAATGGAGGAGGCTCTTAGCTCAGGCAGGGCTGACATGATTTCCCTCTGCCGTCCCTTTATTAGGGAGCCGGATTTGATCAACAGATTCAAAGAAGGCATACAGAGTAAATCCAATTGCATCTCATGCAACAAGTGCCTTAAAATGCGAAGAGATCTCAAGTGCCGGGCTTAAGAGACTCTTGCTTTGTATGGTAACATTAGGAGCGCTTTTAGGGCATAAAAGAACGATCAGAGCTACGCAAGAAGAGAATAGTCGCTCACCGAGCTCGGAGCTTTGAAGATGCTGAAAGCTGGGATCTTCAATTTTGGCAGAATCAGTCGCCTCAAATTCGCCTGTCCGCTTTAATTTCAATCAGGAAGGATATACAAAAGGTCAAGGATATTAATTAAGAAATTAAGAAAAATACCTGCTAAAAGAATAATGGAAACAATCCAGGATTTTGAAGACATGCTTTTTCTATTGCATAAACATGAAGTGCAAAACGAAGAATTGATAATCCCAGACATCAGGAAGATGTTCGAGTGCTCCTGGAAGTGAAGCGGTTAAAGAGAAAGAGGGTAAAATAGCACGACCATAAGCCAGCTTTATTGTTTCCTTGCAGGATAATCGGTAATTTCTCTAAGAAATACCAGTTAGGAATAACAATGGACGGAAAAGCCTGGCTGGAGCCGGAAGATTTATCGAACTACATGACAGTAGAGAGTATAAAAGATTTTTTACTGCGGTAATCCCACCCGGGGAATATCCCGCATACAGTCCATAGGATGAGACTATCAATTGCCGGGTATGGGCTCAATAACCTGGCGGATTATCCTCCACTCACCCTTCCGGCAGACAATATCGTATTTATTAACCAGGTGGAGGCCTCGACCATCTATATGGCGGATATATGTGGCTTTACTGCCCGCAATCACCCGCTCCGGTTCGGAGAAACGATACTCATCGAAGTTACGGAAAATTGGGGATTGCTCGAACACCTTCATCTCTTGTTCTCTAATCGCATCCATCCCGAAGATGTAAATATCTTCACCTGTCCGGCCCAACACTATGGGTACGAGTGCAGCGGATGCTCCAAGTGCCCGGTAAAGAAAGCAGTACGTATTCCTTTAGCAGAGGATCGGCGTATTTTCACTCCTCTGGCCAGATCCAGTTGCCAGTGGAAAAGTATCTATAAGAAGAGGACTTCAGTAGAGCGTGTTAACAGCCGACTTGATATTTCTTTTGGATTTGAGGAGCATTTCATTCGAGGACTTACCAAGATGAAATTCCGATGTTCTCTTGCCCTGTGTGTAATGCTTGCCATGGCTCTTGGCAGAATAATGGCTTACATAGGGTTTCCCTATAAGGCAAACGGTGCTATAGTTAATTTGGGGGTAGTAATCAAAACACCAAAAATCATTTCCAATCCGAAGGTAATGCTTGGTAAGCACGTAATTGAAGGTACCAGGATCACGGTAGAGTACATACTTGAGGAACTTAGACACGGCCAATCCTTCAAAGCACTTCTTCAATCCCATCCTACTCTAACGCAGGAGGGTATCCAAGCCGCGCTTGATTACGCAGCCAAGGTGCTCAAATCCGAAGTGGTGTACCCCGATTGAGACAGGCTGATATGGCCTTATGCTTCTTGGCGGATAAAAACATCGAGTCAGAGGTCGTTGACCTTCTCCGCAAGTCGGGATACGAAACAACGCATATTGCTGATTTAGCGCCCGGAGCAGAAGACGATGAGATACTCCAGGAAGCAAGGTACCACGACTGCATTCTCATAACAAATGACAAGGACTTCGGTGAACTTGTCTTCCGGCAAAAGAGATCGACAGCAGGTGTAATACTTATACGAATGCCGGGTGTGACACCTTCATTAAAAGCTGAATCCCGGGCACAGCGCCTAACACTTTTTAGGCAAAAGACCACGCCTGATTATCAGTAATAGTAGGCAGTATGAAGAAAACAGACTACTCAAAGATTGCGAAGATATACGATGATAATCCCGTACGACATTACGGGTTACCTGATTCAGACCTAGTGAAGTATATCAGCGACACAAAGCTCTCATCCTACAATATCTTGGATATAGCATGCGGAACAGGGAACTACCTGAGGTTTCACATAGATTACTTCAAATCAGAAAAGATCAACTGGCACGGGATCGATCTATCGTATGATATGCTTAAAATCGCTAGAGCGAAGCTCCCAGAGGTGGAGTTCATAGAAGAAGACGCCGCTTGTTTATCGTTTGAACCAGACATGTTCAACTATGTTGCCAATAACCTGGCGTTTCACCACTTTGAGAAAAAGAGTAAGGTACTCGATGAAGTTGCTCGAGTGCTAAAGGAGGGAGGTAAGTTCAAAGTTAAAGATATATCGCCCTTTGAGATGCAACGATTCTGGGTATATCAGTATTTCCCAAGTGCGTATTTCGAAGATCTAAACAGATTCTGGGAACCTCAGCTTCTATTCTATGAGTTGCAGACCAGGGGATTTCAAGTTCATATACAACTGGACTGCAAAATCGAAGAGCTGTTGCTAGAGGAGTTGCTTCGAGATGCAAGAAAGCGAGATGCCTCTCAATTCGCGATTATCTCGGATGAAGACTACCAAGAAGGAATTGACAGGATAAAATATGATCTAAAGAAGAAGGAGAAGATCGTGAACGAGTTCTGTCTAATGAACTGCATTGCGAAGAAGCTATAGATGTGCCCTGACATATAGGGAAGACCGAGGCGCGGGAACTTCCGATAACTACCGTTCGTTATACTAAAGCCCGGCGCGTATCAACGTTTCGATTTTGCATTTATAGCCTATTCAAGTCGGCATGTTGCAAATGATGAGATTTTATATTCGCAAAGGGAATAAAGATGATTTACCATTTTTACGAATCATGCTTTACGAAGCAGCTTATTGGGATTCTACTAAATTGAGACCATTGATTGATGAAGGTCTTGGCCGCTCTGATTTAGTGCATTTACTTAAAGATTGGGGCCGTCCTGGAGACACTTCAGTCATAGCGGAATCTGATGATGGAAAAAAAATAGGTGCATCTTGGTATCGTTTCTGGACACAAGATAATCATTCATATGGATTTGTGGATTCCCAAACTCCGGAGATTAGTATTGCTGTCAAAAAAGATTATAGACGGAAAGGTATTGGAAAAGCTCTGTTATTTGCACTAACAAAAGAGGCAAAATCACATGGCATTCGAAAGCTTAGTCTCAGTGTAGAATATAGGAACTTTTCAAGACTATTATACAGAAGTGTTGGATTTAAGAAGGTAAGCGACACTGGAGGATCGTGGACCATGATTATTGATACATGAGTTTTGCCTTGGTTTCTTCATGGGATGTTCTCCAACAGCACCGGGCCATCGCATAACTAAGTATCCGGGTAGGAAGTGGCCCGTAGGCCACCCCCTCCCGACAGAATGGCTCGTACCGGCCAGGCAAGCCGCTCCTCGATTGACGACAAAACCATAAGGTTTAAGAGGTACTCTAAGTAAAGTCGTGGAGGAAAATAAGGGTTAGCTTTCTAAAACATTCAATGTTCAGTACAAAACAGACTACCTGTCTACTTGCTGAGGACCATCGATCCATTTTTACATGAGTTATGAGTGCTTCATTTACAGTAAATCCGGCTTTTATCATGATTCGCTGAAACTTCTTTGGTTTCTTCCATTTCCTCAACTATGTAGATCTCAATTTACAGCGAATATGGGCGTCCAGTTTCTTGAATAGATATTTTGATTCTTGTATTCGGAAATAGGATAACTACCTCCCTAGGTATTTGTTCAATTGTTGGACGACTTGATACATAGATAAAGGATTGTTTCTACGAGTTAATTCTTTTACTCGCCTCTTGAATTTGAGTAAGGCTTTTTCGCTTACCCGAATGCTCTTATTGATTATCTCAAAACCAAGAAAGGTAATCTTCCTGATCTTGGATACCTAGCTCTTTTCCTTGTTAACCGGGAGTCCCAGGTTTTCTTCTAAGTAGAGGGTGGTTCCTTCCATCACCCTCTTTGCTTCTCTCTCTGACTTGAGTAAGATTACGAAATCCTCTGCCCGACGGCAATAGTTTAGACTTCGTCTTTCGAGTTCGTGGTTTAGTTCATTAAGCACTATGTTCGACAACATGGATGCACACCTTTCATACCCCTCTTTTACCTTCGCCAGAACATGTCGAATAACTTGGTGTTAGCTTTTACCCTTGATAAAGCCGAAGTTGGACTCTGTGAAATCTGAGGAGAATATCTCTTCTTTCCGTTCTCTGAACTCCTTTACCCTTATATCATTAGTGAAAACGAAAATATTTTTCATCCGGAAAAATGCCTTCTTCAATTACCTCTCTATGACAAATACTTAGGCAAAGCCGGGCAATTTTCAATGCCATCAGAATGGCCCGGGATATAAGCTTTACATTCAGGTTTTGATATCGGGATTATTAATACGCTCAAACAATTTGTACAATCCATGTGTCCCATTATTTTCAAGCCCGATCGCCATGGCGGCCACATAAAATTGATGAGCCATTGCTAATCCGGGAAGAGAAAGCCTCATCCTTTCAGCTTCTTTTAAGGCAATGCCCATATCCTTAACAAAGTGCTTTATGAAGAAGCCGGGATCGAAATTACCCCTGGCAATTCTTGGTCCATAGTTATTAATAGACCAGGATGAGGCGGCTCCCTTTCCCACTACGGCGATCATCTCTTCCATGTCCAGCCCGGCCTTATGAGCATAGAGAAGGGCCTCCACCACACCAATCATGGTCGAGGCGATATGTATCTGATTGCACATCTTGGTATGCTGGCCTGCACCGGGTCCTCCCATATAAGCTATATTTCCTCCCATATACTCAAAGAATGGAAGAACCTGCTCATATGTTTCCCTGTCCCCACCTACCATAATCGCCAGCCTGCCCTCACGGGCACCAACATCTCCCCCGGATACCGGAGCATCTAAAGAGGCTATGGATTTTTTCTTAGCCTGTTCATAAATAGCTTTAGCCAGTGAAGGCTCTGAAGTGGTCATATCTACTAAGATTGAGCCTGGCTTTGCTCCTGACAGCACCCCCCTCTCACCCAGAAACACCTCTTCCACATCAGCCGGGTAGCCCACAATGGCAAAGAGACAATCACTGTTTCGAGATACCTCCAGAGGGTTCTCACACCAGCGCGCTCCAAGATTTACCAGTTCTTCAGCTTTTTTCTTTGTTCTGTTGTAAACGGATACCTCAAAGCCCTGATTAAGGATATGCTTACACATGGAATTTCCCATAACACCCGTACCTATCCAGCCAATACGTTTAAAACCCATTAAATACCTCCTGATTTTTCCCTCACTATAGTTTATAAATATCTCTTTAGACAAGCTGATGGCTTAAACCTGTTTCACTGCCGGAGCTCATTATAAGGCCATGTATTCTCTTATTTACCATGCGCACAGCCATTCTACCCCAAGACTTAAGGCGATGACCCCTAAAAGCACCAGACATACAGGCCCAGCCAGATTGATCAGACAGGTCAGCAGTCGTGTTTTAAAGTAATCGCTTGATACGACTAAACATACATGGACCGGAGAGAGCATCACTCCCATAAACCCGCAGCCATAGGAGAGAAGAGTTGCAGACAGCAGTACTCCGGTGGAAGGGTCCGGGCCCAGGAGACTCAACACTATAGGAAAGCTGGCTCCTACCACACCGACGAATAAGCCCATAGCCAGGCCGCTTAAAAATGGAATTAGCATCATTACCGCCAGCAGGGGTATGCCAACCTGGACCAGGTCAAGCCTCATCTGTTCCACCATCAGAATACCGCCGGTAAGAGGAGCCTCTATAAATGCTCCGTAAACACGCACCAGGGCTATTAAAAGGGCCAGAGAATAAGCCCTCTTTGAAAACAGAAGCTCCTTCCATACAGAGAGAGCGGCTTTTCTCTGAACCTGAAGGATGAATAAGGCCAGAAAAAGACCGATCATCATAGGCAGATATTTACTGACTCGAACCACAGCGGGCAGAATGATTTGAATACAGGCGTATGAAGCAATGATCGTTAGAATCGGTAACACTAAAACCCAGAATGGCTTGACAGATACAGGAGGAGCAGCACTTCTTTCATCTTCCCTGGGAATCCGCCGCAGTAAAAACCAGTAGCCGCTCCCGAACGCCAGTATTGTTACAGGCATTTGAAGCAGTATGAACTGCCAGACCTCTAAACCGGTGAGCTCTAAAGCCAGCAGCACGGCCGGGTAGAGCGGCCACCAGTACTCCCAGATATGACGGAACCAGTAATTGATCTGTGTTTTTAAAAGACCGGAAAGGCGCCCCTTATGATCGTATCGCTCCACCAATGGAGCGGAAAAAATCGCTCCTCCCGGCATGGGTAGAAGCCCTATAACGGCCGGAAGAGCGGCAAAAGCCAGGCGATGAGGCATTCTCACTTGAATAACATTAACCAGATCCTTCATGACCCCTGTCTTTGACATTAAGGTACTCAGCCAGATTACTAAAAGAACTATGGCAATGAGCATAATATTATCCCTAGACGAGAAACGTCTCCAGGCAATATCCGCCATGGAATACATAGAATGCCCGGACCAGAAAGCCAAAAGGAGCGTTCCGAGACCGATAGAAATAATCATGCTCTTTGATAGACGGTTTAAAATCAAAATGAAGACCAGGGTTCCCATAACCTTAAACAGCACAGGAAGATCAAGTAACAGCTCTATCATGTTTAGCTCCGTAGGTGGGCTTTTTATAACAGATTTAGGTTATTTGGTCAGCAATATAGCTCACCTAAGTGCATGAAGAATAATAGTCTAAAACTGCTTATTTTTTTAGTCTTGCTCGCTCGGTTTGATCTTATCTTCATTGCGAAGCAGAATGGGTGTTTCTATTCCATCCTCGAGCAGATAGCCATAAATATATTCAACTGCAGTATCCGCACTGGGGAAAAAGCTCTCTTCACCTATTTCCTTAACAAAGCCTGTACTGCGCAGAATATCCATAGGGGCATTCTTCATCCCCGCTATAATAAATTTAATATTCTTTTCTTTTAGTCTTCCGGCTAACTGCATCAACGACCACTCACCGGAGGCATCAATTCTGTTGATACCCTCAGAAGCTAAAAGAAAATACCTTGCTTTCGGATGTTTATTAATCGCCTCTATAACTGAATCTTCAAAAGAGGCCACACTTGCAAAGTACAGAGAACCGTCCACCCGCAGGGCTATAATATATTCACTTGTTTCCAGCCTATTTCTTAAAGCATCTCTTAAAGTCCCATCCGGATGCCGTCCAAGAACAACGATGCGCGGTTTCATAGTATGATGAAGGTATAGAATTAATGCTAATGCCGCTCCTATAAGTATTCCTGCAGCAATATTCGGCGCAAAACAAAGAGTTGCCGTAAAAGTAATTAGAGCAATGATGCCATCAGAATGACTGGCCCGCCAGCTTCGTACAATAAGTTTAAAGTTAATGAGCCCGAATACAGCGGCTATGACTGCCGCTGCAAGAACAGCTTTCGGCAGGTAATACATTAATGGTGTGAAGAAGAGTAACACGAGCATTACAATAAGACCGGTAAATACAGAGCTCATACCTGATTTTCCACCGGCCATAAGATTCATGGCTGAGCGTGAAAAGGAACCGCTTGAAGGATAAGCCTGAGCAAAGCTTCCGCCAATTGCCGCCACACCCTGTCCTATTAATTCCTGATTCAAATCCAGGGGCTGTCCGGTCTTAAGTGAAATAGCCTTGGAAACAGAAAGCACCTCCATAAAACTGATTAGAGCTATTACTAGAGCTCCGGGAAACAATTTGCCGGCTGTTAAGAACAGGGATCTTAAATCGGGCCATGATCCGAAGAACAGACCGAATTGGGGGAGTCCGCGAGGGATTGCCCCTACCACCTTTCCGCCCAAATTGCTCTCATAACCGATAAGATAACTTACCGTTATTGATAAAACTACTGTAATTAACAGGGCCGGCCATCTAGACCTCAAGCGCTTAATTAGAAATATAGTAACTATGGCTCCCAGTCCCATGAGCAGAGTGGGCAGGTGCAGTTTATCCAGTTCCCCGAGCATACGGGAGATATCATAGAGAAAACCGAACAGATACCTTGAATTACCTATCTCAAGACCGAATATTTTATTTATCTGAGAAAGCCCGATAATAATCGCTCCTGCGTTTGTAAATCCGGTAATGACGGGATGAGAAATAAAATTTACTAATGCAGCCAGGCGGAACAATCCCAGGGACAAACGAATTATTCCGACTAAGAATGCCAGCATAATTGCCATTTGAACATATTCTTCACTGCACGGTACAGCAAATGCAGAGAGCACAGAGGCCATGACAATACTGGTCATTGCTACGGGTCCTGTACCGAGCTGGTTCAGGGATCCAAATAAGGCTCCAAGAATAACAGGAATAAATGCAGCGTATAATCCGTAATAGGCCTTTAAACCGGCTAATTCAGCGTAAGCCATTGCCTGGGGGATCAATAAAAATGCCACGGATATGCCTGCTATGAGATCGCCTCTTAAATCCTTAAGGCTTAGTGAGAAAAAGCGAATGAAGGGAAAAGCTCGCTTAAAGGCTTTATTAATCTTCACTCTGTTTTACCGGCTCAAACACAATACGCCCATTATCTCTAAAGCTGCCTAACGATGCAAGCATAATCCATTGCCAAAGTGGCTATGCGTAGCTACATTATTAATATGGAAGAAGTAGAGGCGGTCGGTATAAAAAGCCTGAAAGATAAATAAAGCGCCTACTTGCGGGATGTTCGTGCAGGAACAGTCATTCTAGTGACGGATAGAGGGAATATAATAGCGGAGTATATTTTTATTTTGCTGATAAATACGCGGGGTAAAAGATGTTTTAAAAAGTGCAGTGTCTTTTTTAAACAACGGGCGTTGGAAGCTTCTGTGAACTCTTAATCCAACAGTTCTCCAACGCCCGAGTATACTAAACGGCCAATACCCTTGCCTATGTTAAAATTTAGAAAGCAATTCCCAATGATAGGCCGCCCACAAATCCCGGCTTGAAAGGTATGTCGGAAGTATCATAGGTCTCGGTTTGTTTTGTGCCAGAATAATTAACTTCTACTTCAACTGAATCATCCAGGCTGCCAACAGCATAGCCAGCCTCCAACTGCAGGGTAAAGAAACCCCAGACAAAGCGATAGCCGAGCCTGATTGGAAAATAATAGCTCCTACTTTAAAAGTGGCGTCTGCTGTTCCTAAAGTTGGATCCGTAAAACTTGTAGTCATCTCCAGAGATAGTCTTGAAAAGCCTAATGAAAGGTTTAACCCTTTGCCCGCTTTACTGAAAGGGTAAAGCTTTGGGAAGATACCCCAGTAGATAATTTTGTATTCTGCATCACCGAAGGATATGGGTATATAGGAGAACTCCCCCGCAGCGGCAAGCCTGAAATTCTTAAAAAAATCAAAGGGCGCCACATATTCTAAGGCCCCACCTGCCAGACTGGGTAAACCCCTTTTGGCTTCAACACGGAATGATCTTAATTTTACCACTGTTTTAACACTTATCTTGAGTGACTCAGCGATCTCCCGTGTGCTGAATCCTCTACCAATCAATTGAAATACCGCTATTTCACGGTCACTAAGCTGATCTATGGCTGAAGTTCCGGAATTATGACCTGTAATGTATTTCTCCAATATCACGGATTTTATCTTATCACTTACATAGATGTCACCCTTAATAATCTGGCGAATTGCTTCTATGATCTTTTCCGTAGCTTCTCCCTTCATCAAATAGCCTTTTGCCCCGGCTCTGAGTGCCCGCTCAACGTAAAAAGACTCATCGCGTATGGAAAACACTAAAACTAGCAGATCAGGATACATTACGCTGATATCTTTAATAAGCTCCAGACCATCCCCGGATTTTCAAGAAAGATCAATAATAGCCAGATCGGGTTTTAACTCTGAAACTGCTGCCAAAGCCTGCCCTGTGTCTTCAGCTTCCGCACAGACAGACAGGTCTTGAGTATTATTAATTAGCTGGATTATTCCTTCCCTGACAATAGGGTGATCATCAACTATTAAAATCTTTTTTATATTTTTCATAAATACTCAGGTTTTATTCTTTCACATGCCATGAGGCCTTGATAGACATACCTTTCCCAGGTATTGAATCAAAGGAAAAAATTCCACCTGAGAGTTAAGTTCTCTCTCTCATGCCTGCCAGCCCTAATCCTCTGTGTGAACTCTCTATGGAAAATACTTCTTTCAGATTGAATCCTCTACCGTTGTCTTTAATAGTTAATTCTATTCTGTCTTTAATCTTTTCTAAAGAGAGCTTCACTAAGTCAGCTTTACTGTGCTTTGCAACATTGTTCAGGGCTTCCTGCATAACCCGGTAGACAACAATCTTTAGATCTTCAGGTACTTCATCCTCTTGAACCTCGATCTTTCTTTCTATTCTTATTCCAGAATAGAGTGCCTGAAACTCCCGACAGTACAAGGCAATTATTGCAAGTATTCCCATATCATCTAAAGTTGAGGGCCTCTAGTTCATTGAAATCCTTCGAACTTCTTCAATAGCAGCCTGGTTCATTGGTATAAGGGATTTTATTGATTCCACAATTTCTTTTTTTGTATCTTTATTTGTAAGATTTACAATATTTTCTATACCGATCTTGATAGCCGTGAGAGATTGGCTAAGTCCATCGTGAAGTTCCACGGCAACCCTCTTCCTTTCTGCCTCCAGAGAGATCAGGAGTTTAGAGGAAAGAATATGTAGTTTCTTTTTAGATACACGAAGCGATTTCTCTGCCAGCTCTCGCTGTCCTTTTTCCAGGTGTATCCTCCGATAGGGTTAAGCCTGGTAATTGTTCGTATTCGAGCTCTGATCTCAAGTCGGTCAAATGGCTTTGTGATAAAATCATCTGATCCGGCATTAATTCCTTGTATCCGAGAATCCTGATCGTCTAAAGCCGTTATTAAAATTATGGGTACCTCGGCCAAAATAGAATTGGTCCGCAGGCGCCGGCAAACTTCAAAACCATCCATGCCCGGCATCATCACATCCAATAAGATTAAATCTGGGATGATTTCTTTCGCCCTTTCTAACGCTTCCGATCCATTTGAGGCAAATAACAAATTATATCCCTCTTTAATAAGAAGGCCTTACAGAGTTTCCTGTCCAATAGACTCGTCATCTACAATAAGAATTGTGGGTCCTAATCTACTTACCGCTTTGCCGCTATTTGCTTCTCAATTGTCTTAATTAGGGTCTTCAAACTAACCGGTTTACACATATATTCATCTGCTCCCTCCTTTAAACACCGCTCACGATCTCCCGGCATAGCTAAAGCAGTAATGGCAATAATGGGTATATCTCTTAGATTGAGGTCATTTCGAATGTATCGGGTCGCTTCAAGGCCATCCATATCAGGCATCTGTATGTCCATAAGAATAGTATCCGGTCTCCTTTCTCTAGCTCTTTCTACAGCTTCGGTACCATTTCGGGCCATAACAACCTGGTACCCTTTGGCCTTCAGATAATTTGAAACCATATTGATATTATCCTCATTATCTTCAGCAATTAAAATCAATCCATGTTTCTTCTTTATTTTTTTTTCTTGTAAAACGACTGCAGTTCTATCTGACTCTTCTTTTTCGTCCAGGCCGGCAGGCAGTTTCAGCTCACCAGACTTTTGCCAGGGTAATGTAACTGTAAAACGGCTTCCCTTGCCTACTTCACTCTCTACTGAAACACTGCCTCCGTTCAGTTTAGTTAAGCGATATACTAATGCTAATCCCAATCCAGTCCCTGTGTGCTGCCTGGAGAGACTGGTGTCTAATTGAACAAATGGCTTGAATAATCGAGTCATATTTTCTGATGATATACCTATACCGGTATCCCAAATGGTAAAGCGGATTACCTGGTTCTCAGTATCTCCAATAACTTCAAGACCGATTTCACCCCCCTCAGGGGTGAATTTGACTGCATTGCTTAAAAGGTTTACAAGGATCTGTTTTAAGCGGCGTTCATCAGTCCAAAAAATCGTTACTGTACTGTCGATGGTTAAAGCTAATTTAAGTCGCTTCTTGTGTGCATTTTGCCTGATGAGACGCAGGCTAGCATTACAGACCGACTCGATAGAAATTGGTACAATCTGTAATTCTAATTTACCAGCAACGATCTTGGAAACATCAAGAATATCATTAATCAGGGAAAGAAGGTGGCGGCCTCTAAGTTGTATATTTTGCAGCGGCTTAAATTGTTTATCCTTTAGCGGACCATAGACCCCCTCCTGAAGCGTCTCACACATCCCCAGGATTGTATTAAGAGGAGTGCGAAGTTCATGACTCATGCTGGCCAAGAAATCATCCTTTTGCCGTGATGCCCTTGCCAGCTCTGCATTGGCTATACTTAATTCGGCTGTCCTCTCTTCTACCCGCCTGGCGAGCAGGGCTCTTTCCTCCTTTAAGTTTTTCTCTGCGCGCTCGCGCTCAATCCTCACCTGGAGCGCATCAATACCATATGCCAGATCCTTCGCCAGCTCCGACAGCAACTGTACTTCCATCTTATCAAAGGCATCCGGCTTCGTAGAATAGATGTTCAAAGCGCCATAAATGCTATCCTTTGCAATTAATGGAAGTGAAATTGACGATTGGTATCCGAGTCTATTTGCTTCCTCCCGCCAGGGGATGTATTGGGAATCAGTAAGTATGTTTCTGCAGATACACGGTTTGCCCGTCCGGACGGCAGTGCTTGTAGGATTTTGCCCCTTCTCTGTATCTGACCAGGAAATTTTTTCCTACTTGAAATACCCTTTCTCAAATCCCACATGGGCAACCGGCTTCATAGTTTTGTTTTTATCCTGCTCCGCAAAGCCGACCCATACCAGTTGGTATCCGCCTTTCTCTACTATACCACAGCACACATCATTAAGCAGCCTTACCTCATCAGCGGCATGAACCATGGCCTGATTTACCCCACTCATCATCTGCAGCGCACGGTTGCTCCTGCGTAGATCCTCCTCTGCCTGTTTGCGTATTGTAATATCACGTGCGATAGATAATACAGTTGTCCGGCCATTGAGTTCGAAGAGCTGCGCATTTATTTCCACAGGAATTTTTTCCCCATTTTTGGTAATAATAGATCTTTCAAAAAGAACATGTTTTTCTTCAAATAGCTTTTCTATCTGCGTAGGAATAACATACTGGGATTCAGGATCGCATATTTCAAAAGGGGATAATTTTAATAATTCTTCCTTTGAATAGCCCAGTCTCCGGCAGGCTACATCATTTGCTTCAATATATTTACCTAACTTGCCATCCCTTTCTATATGGTATACAAACACAGCGTCATTGCCTGCATCAAATAATAGCTGGTATCGCTCTTCCGTCTCTTCGAGTTCTCTGTTTATTTCTTTAATCAAATTATTAAGTAGATCTTTTTCTTTTCGCAAGATGTCTTCTGCTCTCTTAATCCTGAGCATGGCGTTAACCTGGGCAACAAGCTCAGCTTCATCAACAGGTTTAGAGAGGAAGGCATTGGCGCCAATTTCCAGTCCCCTTATCCTGGTTTGAGTATCCGTTATTATTGCTGTAAGCATAATTATGGGGATGTACATCGTTTTTTCATCAGATTTAAGCCTTTTACAGACTTTAAAACCATCCATCCCAGCCATTTCAATATTCAGTAGAATCGTATCGGGCAATTCTTCCAGTGCCTTTTTTATTCCCTCTTCTCCAGATTGAGTGCTTATTGAGCTGCATTCAGGAATTAAATTTTCTATTAGTGTTGATAGGCTTAAAAGATCATCCTTTACATGGTCTATGACTAAAATCTTTGTCATAAATCAACCCCTTATGAGGATATATATACTTACTATACTAGTTTTCCGCCAGGTTTGATAATTCGATGTCTATCTCTATCGCTTCCAGCTTCCTTCCAGTCTCAGCAGCCATCTTTTTCTGTCAAGTCCGCCGCCGTAGCCCCCTATTTTACCTGAAGCCGATATTACCCTGTGGCAGGGCACTAAAATAGTCAGGGGATTAGCTCCCACAGCCTGACCCACTGCCCTGGATGCTGAGTGCTTTCCGATACGCTTTGCCACATCACTGTAGCTTGCCGTCTCACCTGCCG
>JAUWZD010000151.1 GCA_030615505.1 Spirochaetales bacterium
CACCGTCCTCACGCTTTTGTTTCTCGTTGATGGAAATAAACGAAGATTCCTTCATCTGCGGCTTCTTTGTGTTGTACACCTCCGACAAGTCGTCGTTCCAGCTAAGAGAGCTTATGAAGTCAAAGTGATGGACACGCACCAAAAAACGGACAAGTGAACTGGAAAAAAAGAACATTGAGCTTGGACAGGCGAACTATCGCCTTCAGGAAGCCAGTCGCTTTAAATCACAATTCCTGGCCAACATGAGCCACGAGCTGAGAACACCCCTCAATTAAATCCTTGGATTTTCGGAGGTTTTACAGGACAAGATATCCGGGGATCTGAACGATAAGCAAGAGGAGTATATAAATTATATCAGGGAAAGCGGCCAGCACCTTCTCTCCCTGATTAATGATATCCTGGATTTATCCAAAATCGAGGCCGGGAAGATTGAGATGGAGCCGGCTGAAGTTTGTATCGGAGATCTATTAAAGGACAGCCTGATCATGTTCAAAGAAAAGGCGCTTAAGCACGGCATTGAGCTGTGCCTTAAGCTTGAAGATGAAACACTTAAGATTTATGCTGATGAGAGAAAGCTAAAGCAGATCGTATTTAACCTGCTTTCAAATGCAGTTAAGTTCACGCCGGACGGCGGCAGGGTGGGTATTGAGGCATCTAAAGAGGAAGAGGATATCAGGGTTACGGTATGGGACACGGGTATCGGGATTAAAGAGGAGGACCAGGGAAAGCTGTTTAAGGAGTTTCAACAGTTGGACAGTGGTGCGGATAAAGAGTTCGAGGGCACGGGATTGGGGTTGGCGCTTTCCAAAAGATTGGTGGAGATGCGTAATGGAAAGATTTGGGTGGACAGCGAAGCTGGTAAGGAGAGCAGGTTCAGTTTCACCTTGCCAACAACACAAGAGGCTTAAGCATGGCTTGTAAGTTTGTTAGGGTAATATTAAATCTTGAGCGGAAAAGAAGCTAATGATATGATGTTTAGTAAAAATCAGGGATTCCTAGCTCTCCAGAAAAAGATATTTAAGGAAAGGGGATTGGATCTCAGCCAGTACAGGGAGAAGTACCTGAAGCGGAGAATTGATGTAAGATTGAGGGAAACCGGAGCGCAAACTTACCTGGAGTACATGATTGTCCTGAAAAGAGACCCATCAGAATACGATAGGCTCCTTGATGCCCTTACCATTAACGTCACACAGTTTTTTAGGGACGTTGGAACCTTTAAGGTTATTAAAGATGAAAATTTAACGTTCATCTACTGCCCTTTTCCCTTTCCTTCCCTGGTTTGGTGTTAAGGACAGTATACAGTCACCTACTGTTTTTTACAAAGCATAACCTTTCAAAGATCCTATTGATCCTTGACTTTAATCATAATAACCTATCAATCAATGGGCGAGTTGTTTTAGTGAGGACGAATCGTGTTTCTATACATTTGTCTGAAATGCATGGATATGTATTCTGATGTCAACGGGGGATAATTGGTAGCAAATTCTAAAATCAACTGGTTCTTTTAGATTCTGTAATTACGGCACTTGAGAATCTAAAATGAATACTGTGATCCTTCGTTCACCTCCAAGAGGGAATGAAAATCTATCCATGCGCCAGCGATTTGAAAATGGGTATCTGCAATTTAGAGGCCCCGAAACATGAAGACTTAATACACTCACTGCCGAGGTGTATCAAAACTAGCAGGATACAAACTGTGGGATGAGCTAGACAGGAGAGTGTGCTTCAGAATAGCCTGGGCATTAAAGTTTAAGGGAGCAAGACGGACATCCGTGCCAGCCGCATACTGAATTGTTATCATTTGAGCTATGAAGGCTCGTCGGATTCAAATATAGAACATAGCATTATCTCAACTTTCATCGGAATTTCGATATATTGTAAGTCATCGTCTCCTATTGTAAGAAATACTGTTTTGAGTGTCGAATACGGCCATATAGGAATTTACTGTTTTAATTCATCCCCGACTATTGATAATTCAAAAATATTTGTATGTGAAGATGAGGATTCAAACAGCTCGGCGATTGTATTTAGATGAAGGTAAAAACCTTACCCCTTTAGACTGGTTCTGAGGGAACTTTTCTTCAATGCTATTCAGTATATATTGAAAAACGAGCTTTTGTGCCATTAATGAGGATGGCTGTCAGGTCATTATACCATCTGAGGATATTTCCGCTTATGTGAATTGTACAAGTTTTGGATTTGTATTATGCGAACGAAGACCTTATAATAGAAAGAAGGTAGAATTAAATGGAAAAACACATAGGTATTAAATTTGGTATTGGTAAGAAACAGCTTATTTACTTCTTAGTACTATCTCTGGTTCCCTTATTAATTGGTGGAATTATTTCCTTTACTATCACAAAAAATCAACTCGAAGAAAGTACAAAAGTGCACTTAAGTGACCTTGCCAGGGATTGCGGAAGAAAAATATCCTATTATATAAGTCCACACTATCAATCCACCAAATTACTTTCTCAAGCAGATGTTTTTAAGGGCAGTGACACATATGCAAAGCAAAAATATATAGAAGATGCTATAGAAGCTTATCCCTTTTATGATGCAATTACCGTAATTGATCTGGATGGAACAATTACAGCATGCACGCGAAAGGAACTTATCGGCGATTCGAGAGCCGACAGAACATGGTTTCAGGAAACAGTTCAATGCAAACAGGGCTGTATTGCTCCATTAGATGCCTATCGTGCAGAAACATCAGGATGGAAGATGGTGATCGGATTTAATTCGCCCATAAGAGATGAAAGCAATAGAGAAGTTATCGGCGTTTTGACTACCAGGATAAGTATGGACCACATTATAGAGAGAGTACAAACATTATATGAAAGAACCGTGTCTGGTAATCACGCCTACCTGCTCAATAAGAGAGGTGAGATATTGGCAGGTCCGGATGAAAATGAATTTCTTGCTGCCCACCGCCTGATTGAGTTTCCAGTTGTCAGGGATTTGCTTGCCGGCAAAACGGGAATTACAGAATATAAAGACGACAGGGGAGAGGATGTTATCAGCGCCCGGTATGCATTGAAGGGAGATGGTGATTTTGACGGCTGGGGCTGGGGAATCATAGTGACTGTGCCTGTTTCAGAAGCCTTTAAAGCGGCTTTTATAATACGTAATACAATGATTGTACTGGTGTTAGTTATCGCTTTTCTGGTAACCGTGTTTGCTGCATTTATTTCTAAAGGGTTTTCAAGACCGATTAAGGAAGTATCGGAATCGGCATTACGAATCTCTAATGGAGATTTGAAACCAATAAAGATTAAATATTCTCTGAAGGATGAAATAGGCGATCTTGTTGTTTCATTTAATAAAATGACTGAGGATTTACATGCGACCACCGTTTCCCGTGATTCACTGGCTAAAGAAATCATCGAGCGTAAACGGGCGGAGGCGGCGTTGAGGGAATCAGAGGAGAAGTTTCGCATTCTTTCTGAGCAATCCCTGTTAGGTATAATCATAATCCAGGATGGCTTGATAAAATATGCTAATGAGGCATTTTCTAAAATTGTCGAATATTCAATAGAAGAGATCCTTGATTGGAAATTGGATGATTTTATAAAAGCAGTTCATCCTGATGATCAGTCATTAGTAATGGAGCATGCTCAGAACAAGCAGGAAGGCGATGAATTTGTTGTAAATCATTATCCTATCCGAATGGTTACGAAGAGCGGAGCAGTAAAGTGGATCGAAACTTATACAAAGACCATAATGTATAATAACAGAAAAGCTGATATGACAACGATCATTGATTTTACAGAGAAAAAAAAGTCTGAAGAAAAATCAAAATTACAGCAGCAGCAGCTTATACAGTCTGAAAGGCTTGCTTCTCTTGGTGTTCTTGTTGCAGGGGTGGCCCATGAAATAAACAACCCTAATCATACGATTATGTCAAATACAAATCGGGTTAGAGAAGCCTGGAAGAGCATTGCTCCAATACTCAGAGATTACTATGAAGAGAATGGGGATTTCATTATAGGGGGTTTTAACTACACGGAGATGCGCGAGGAAATGCCAATTTATCTTGAAGGGATTTCAGATGGGTCAAAGCGCATCGACAGCATTGTAAATAACTTAAAGAATTATGCACGCCAGGAGGATTATGACATAACGAAGGATATAAATATGAATCTTGTTGTGAACTCTGCTATTACTCTTTCTTCTAATTACATAAGAAAGGCTGCAAAGAACTTCAATGTTGAATTTGAAAAAAACATTCCCCAAATAAAAGGCAACTTTCAGAGACTTGAGCAGGTAATAATAAATCTTATTCAAAATTCCTGCCAGGCACTGTCGAATAGGGAGAAAGCCCTTTTTGTTAAAACATCTTATAATAAATTCAAACAGCGCATTGAGGTTAATATCAGAGATGAAGGGGTAGGAATATCTCCTGAAAACGTATCAAGGGTTAAAGATCCCTTTTTTACTACAAAACGCAATTCAGGAGGAACAGGCTTGGGCTTATCAATCTCCTCCACAATAATTGAAGACCATCACGGCACTTTGAACATTAAATCAAAACCGGGAAAAGGAACAACAGTAACAATTACATTACCTGTTATCGAAGATAATACAATTACAGAGGAATTGGAATGAGTATAAACCTTTTCCCTTCCTTTCCTGTATTAATCGTGGATGATGAGGAGCATGTGCTTAAGAGTTTGAGTGGTGTTTTAAAATCTAGCAGTATAAACAATATTATCTGCACTAAAGATAGTCGTGAAGTGCTGGAAATACTTTCAAAACAAGAAATAGAGATAATACTTCTGGATTTGACCATGCCCTATATAACTGGTGAGGAATTGCTTCCTATAATCCATATGGATTTCCCGGACCTTCCAATAATAATAATTACCGGGAACACTGAGGTCTCAACTGCCGTGGAATGTATGAAGATGGGCGCCGCCGACTATTTGGTTAAAGCTGTTGAAGACAGCAAACTTATAGCTACAGTAAAGCGGGCAATTGAGATCCAAGAATTAAAGATGGAAAACATTACTCTTAAGAAACATTTCTTTTCAAATGAGCTTGAGCATCCCGAAGCCTTTTCGGAAATAGTTACAGGCAATGATAGAATGCGATCAATTCTTTTATATGTTGAAGCTATTGCAAAGTCAGCTCAATCAGTGCTGATTACCGGAGAAACGGGTGTGGGCAAAGAACTGATCGCCCGTGCTATTCACAGCTTAAGTGGGAGGAAATGTGGTACCTTCCTACCGGTAAATATAGCAGGATTTGATGATAATATGTTTGCAGATACTCTTTTCGGTCACAGAAAGGGTTCTTTTACAGGTGCGGATCAGGCACGCAGTGGCCTGATTGAAAGAGCATCCGGAGGCACCATGTTCCTTGACGAGATAGGGGATTTAAGCCACGCTTCCCAGGTTAAACTGCTTCGTCTTTTAGAGGCACAAGAATATTTCCCCCTTGGTTCAGACATGGCTAAGAGATCAGAAGCCCGAATTATTGTTGCCACAAACAGGGATTTAAATAAAGCTGTCCGCTCAGGTGATTTTCGTAAGGATCTCTTTTACAGACTGAGCATACATCATATTCACCTGCCCCCTCTCAAAGAGCGTATGGATGATCTTCCCCTTTTAATAGAACATTTTCTTAAAGCCTCGGCAGAGGAGCTTGGTAAAAAGAAGCCCACCCCGCCTCCTGAGTTGTTTACACTCCTTGGAACCTATCATTTTCCTGGAAATATCAGGGAATTAAAGTCTATGGTTTTTGATGCTGTGATCAAACATAAATCCGGAACTTTATCCTTAGAAGCATTCAAAAATGCAATGGGGCAGGAAAATATTCGGGCTTCTATAAAAAGTCAAGTGGTTTCATCCGGCGACAGCCGGGATGAATTACTTGTTTCCTTTTCAGAAAAACTTCCGACAATAAAGCAGGTAACGGAGCTTCTGATAGCTGAAGTTATGACACGATCAAAAGGTAACCAGACCATCGCTGCACGACTTTTGGGTATTACACCACAAGCTTTAGGCAAACGCCTTAAAAAACTCAGAGATTGTTTTCCTCTAAAGGGATGAAACTTTTGTTTAGATTTAAACTTTTATTTTTATCAATATAATTCTTTATTGTGTAAAGAACTTTATTTTTTTACCTCTTTTTACCTCAAATTTCTGAAACTTAAGTTTAGCCCCTTTATTTGCGTTCATACGTTTAATCAACAAGGTAAATTTCGTAATTGTAAATGCCGTAAAGAAGTAGAAATCATAATTACATTTTGGCATGAAAATTGCTATCTATCTAATGTATGATCCATATTAATAAATTCAATTCTTACCTGACATTTAAAATTTCATCAGAAATATCTATGGTAAATAAGTTAATTCAAGAAACTGAAAAATTCATAAGCCAGTTTGAAATTAAAAACTATATCGATCTGATGATTGTGCTCAGGGAGTTGTTATTAAATGCTGTAATCCATGGAAATAAAAATATGCCTGAGCGAATTGTAAAGTGCAGTATTAAGAAACTTGAAAAAAGAAGGTTCAAGATCGAGGTGGAAGATGAAGGAAGTGGGTTTGATTACAAGAGTCTTGATATGAAAATTCCTGAAGATCCGCGATACATCCAAAAGAGGGGTTATGCCATTATAAATGCATTATCAGACCAAATAGAATTCAACAGCAAAGGGAATCAGGTAACAGTATATATGAGCATAAACTAAGGAGGTTATTATGTTCTATTAAAAGTCATTATTAAAAAAATCACAAAAAATCTTTCTTTAGGAGGAGAAGATTTTTAAGAACATGAGACTGGCAGTAAAGATAGGCGGCGGTTTTGTAATGTACTAATTTTAACTGCCGTCGTGGGTTTTGTGGGAATGAACGGCATGAACAGTGTGGTTGACCGGGTGGATAAGGCGGATGATGTGTTGTAAGCGCCAGGATAATAGATCGCGCCGAGTTTCCCTGGGAGGTAAAGTCGTTAGCCCGCCATCATCATGAGCGGTATGACGGCAGGGGATATCCTGGCGGCCTTAAAGGAAAGGATATACCTCTCGGGGCTCGTATTTTAGCCGTGGCTGATACCTATGAGGCCTTAATGGCGGACAGGCCCTACCGGAGAGGCTTTCCAAAGAAAAAAACTTTGGAGATAATCAAAGAGGCCGCCGGTACCAAGCTTGACCCGGAAATAGCTCAGGTATTCCTTGACCTGGCGGAAAAGGAGGAGATTTAGTGATAGGTGATCGCGGATTTCTGATTGAAGGAGAAAAGCAACATTCCAAAATCTTGAACGGAAAAGAAGCTAATAATATGATGTTTAGTAACAATCAGGGATTCCTGGCTCTCCAGAAAAAGATATTTAAGGAAAGGGGATTGGATCTCAGCCAGTACAGGGAGAAGTACCTGAAGCGGAGAATTGAT